>JALVEX010000112.1 GCA_027030435.1 Paracoccaceae bacterium | reverse complement strand
AAACCAAACCTTAGCCGAAGAACAACCGTGGCCGCCAAGCGACCCGCGCGGGCATCGCTTCGCTATGCGAAGGCTCCGCTCAGCCCGCGCTGCCGGCGGAATTTACACCATCCGGTGGGACACTGATCAAAACCATGTAAACAATAGCCGCTTTTGCAACTCAAGGAAAGCTAAGGGGCGTTGCCCCTCGCGCGCGCCAGAAAAATAGACGGGGCCGTGTCCTCGCGCTGCGCGCTGCTGTAGAACGTCAGATAGTTTGGCCAGTGGAAGAATCGTAACATCTTGGTTTCACGTAGATATTCGAATGTTCTGGCCACATATTCTGGCCTTTGGCGGCACATGAACTGTCCATTCAGAACAATGCCGAAAATCCCCATTCGATCCCCTGATGCGCATTGGCATACAGGTCACGGGCCGTCTGAAAGCGATATTCCGGTGGCCCCGAAACAAATTAGGCCTTAACATTCAGGTTGAACCGCTAGATGGGCCCTTCCAAAGAAGCGAAAACAATGAGCCAGATAACCGTCAGAAACATACCCGATGAGCATTTCGAAGCCCTCAAGCGCATCGCCGCCGAAAACAAACGCAGCGCCGAAGAAGAAGTCCTGCGTGCAATCGGCAGGCTGGTGCATCGGCGAACCGGACAAGGCTTTGGCTCGATGCTCAAGGCGAAATACGCCGGGCTGATTCCGCTTGGGTTTCGTTTCGAGCGCAGCAGGGAGGTCAGCAATCCCTTGAGCTTCAAATGAAGCTACTTGGGCCAAATGCATGTCAATTCCAAGGATTCAATACCGCCCCATCCGGCCCAGCCCCCTGCACCACATGGTATGCCTTCACTGGCAAATTGCTCACCCACTACAACACCGAACGCCAGCATCTGAGCTACCAAAACCAGGAACGGCGGCTTATCGCAACCGTCATGTCGTTCATCGGTCAAGAAGGTTAGGTGAGCAGATCAGGAGGCACAGATGGGAAATCCCTTAAGCGACGAAGCCAAGGCGATGGACAAAGCCCTGGGTGAGCGCGTCAAGCGGCTTCTGCAAGAGAAGCACAGGAATGGCATGCCACTAGTCTATCGCCACGATGATGGCTGCTATTACACGCACTACCCGGATGGCCGGGTGATCAAAGAGCCATTCACCGACGATCCTGACGCCGAGAGGGTGCAATGGCAGAAACCAGAAAGCCGGTCCTGATCGTTGTCGGAGGGCCGAACGGTTCAGGCAAATCCACCCTTACCGCCAGCAAGCATCTGCCGGATTATCCGGTGATCGATCCCGACGCCATTGCACGCACGCTTTCTCCCGAAGATCCCGGGAAAGCAGCCGTCAGCGCGGGCAGGGAGGCCATGCGCCAGCAGAACGACGCGATTGCAGGGAAGGCTTCGTTCATCGTCGAAACCACTCTGTCAGGCAATCAGCCGCTCAGGCTGATGGAGAAGGCCCATGATGCCGGATATGAAGTCGAGCTGCACTATACGAGAGTCGGCACGCCTGAACTCAATATCAAGCGCATCGAGGCACGGGTGGCGGATGGCGGCCATCATATCCCCGACGAGGATGTGAGAAGGCGCTATCATCGCTCGCTGGACAACCTGCCCCAGGCAATAGCCATAGCCGACAAGACTGTTCTCTATGACAACAGCGGGGCGCGCTACCAAGTGGTTGCTACCCTGTCAAAAGATCAATTCGGATTTGCGGAAGGCGCGCCTCGCTGGGCCGCACGAGCGGCTTACGAGGCAGCCTGTATCCAGTATCAGCAGGCAAACAGCCCGGAAGAGTATGACCAGGCGCTTGAGCGCCAGGCCGAAGCGGCGGTGGCGGCAGGTGCGATGCAGAAAGATGAGCTGGTGGAAATTCGCAAACAGGCCCAGGAGAGAAACAGGGATCTCGATGACGATCTGGATCTGGATTGAGGCAATGACGGCTTATTGTTTGACAGTTTGTTTGTCACGAGCCAGCTTTTTGCCTTTCTTACGATCCTCGGTATGATATATTCACACCGCCAGAAAAGAGAGCGAAAGCACATGTCAACCGTCACGAAACGAACCGTCAGTCTGCCCGAAGAGCACGCTGCCTATATCGACGAGATGGTTTCGTCCGGGGCATTCGCATCAGCCAGCGAAGTGGTGCGTGCCGGTCTGCGGGCACTTCAAGAGCGTGAAGCGGCCGTTGATCGTTGGCTGCGCAAGGAGGTTGCGCTGGTTTATGACGCCATGAAAGCGGATCCTTCTCGGGCCATTCCAGCAAAGCAGGTTTTTGATGACCTTCGCCAACATCACGCCGCGCAGACGTTGGACGAAGATTGATAGAATACGAAGTATTTTTCGCTCCAGAAGCGCAAGATGATCTGCAAGCGATCTATGACTGGATTGCCGACGCCACCTCTCCCGATACCGCCATGTCCTATATCGAGCGGATCGAGGCACATTGCCTGAGCCTGAAACACCTGGCCGAACGCGGGCACCGCCGTGATGATATTCGGCCCGGTCTGCGCATTTTCGGCTTTGAGCGCCGTGTAACAATTGCCTTCATGGTCGAAGATCGGCGAGCAACGATCCTGCGTGTGTTCTACGGCGGGCGGAACTGGGAAGAAATCATGTGAGGCCAGATATGTCTTTCCTGGCGTCTCCGTCGATGCCAGACAAATAGATCTCGGCAATTCCCCGTTTTCCATCTGCCCGGCCGAGCTGGATGATCAGGTCGATGCTGTTCTCGCAGTAGCGCCGTATTTCCTGGAAACTCATATTGAGGCCAACACTCATCACCATCAGCGCCAGGCGGTCGATTGCCTTGCGGGCGGTGTCAGCATGAAACGTGGTAAAAGAACCCCCATGCCCGGTGTTGATTGCATCGAGGAAGGTCTTGGATTCTTCGCCGCGCAGCTCACCGACAATGATCCGGTCAGGGCGCATCCGCAGGCACGCTTCCAACAGCTTTGCCGGTGTCTTTTCGCTGGCCCCCGTGCGATCCGCCTTCAAGCAGACCGAGTTTGGCTGAGACGGGAACAGCTCAAACGCATCCTCGATGGTAATTATGCGCTCATCACGCCCAACCAAGTCGAGCAGCCCGCGCGCGAACGTGGTCTTGCCGCTCGATGTGCCCCCGGAAATCAGGATGTTCAGCCGATCCTCAATGCACATGCGCATGGCATCCGCAATCAGCTTCTGATCAGTCTTTTTCCGAACCTCCCGAGCACGTGCATTGCGAAGTTCATCAAGGTCCACCAGCCGTCCATAAAGCAGCTCGAAACCTTCGACCGGCAGTTTCTGCACATTGTAACTGCGCAGGGTGACGGAAGCGCCCTTCTCGACAACCGGCGGAACCACGACCTGAGCACGCAGGGGGCGGTTTGCGTAAACTATCTTGCCAGAGACAACGGGCTTCTTGTCACTGATCTGAGCAACGGTCGCAGCGGCTATCTGGGTCACGTCCGTCAAGGTTCTCTAATCGCCTTGGTCAAGTGCTGATCTTTCTCTGCGTTATCCTGCGTGCCGGGCTCTGAGGTTCTCTCCGCTGAAGGCGGGGAACAGGCGCGCAGGCCCGATCGGCAAAATCGTTCCGGCGGTTCATCCCCGCGGGGGCGGGGAACAGTCGCTCTGAGTTTATCGGACATTTCGTTTCTCCGGTTCATCCCCGCGGGGGCGGGGAACAGTGTGAGTGGCATCGTTCCCTTTCCTACCCCCGCGGTTCATCCCCGCGGGGGCGGGGAACAGGACACGGTCAATAATGATCTGCATTCCATTTCCGGTTCATCCCCGCGGGGGCGGGGAACAGTGATTGTCACAATTGAGATCGTGCCGGAGCAGCGGTTCATCCCCGCGGGGGCGGGGAACAGGAGGTAATCGTGTATCGCCCTCGTTCTCCCGCCGGTTCATCCCCGCGGGGGCGGGGAACAGCAAGCTCACACAGATAAACCTCATTGCCCTCGCGGTTCATCCCCGCGGGGGCGGGGAACAGGCACCAATTATGGTGTTGGTGATATGGCCGGTCGGTTCATCCCCGCGGGGGCGGGGAACAGGCCATTTCGGCCGCTCGGCGCTGCCGGCGAAGCGGTTCATCCCCGCGGGGGCGGGGAACAGTTCCCCCATCCCCGCCTCTCCCGCCGGTTACACGGTTCATCCCCGCGGGGGCGGGGAACAGATCTGGAACC
>JALVEX010000111.1 GCA_027030435.1 Paracoccaceae bacterium | reverse complement strand
ATATGGCGGGCCTCGTCGCCCTCATGGGCAGGGCGGTATTGCCAGAATTCATCCCCCTGCCCGGCGCGCCGCCGCCCGTGCTCGCCCGCGATCACCGTGGCCGCAAGGCGCTCGGCATGGGCCAGAAGCGGCGGCAGGCGGGCCGAAAGTTCGGCCGCGTCCCGGCGCAGGAGGGCGGTGGCCTCGCTCATGCGGCCGCCTCGCCCGCCCCGACAACGCGATCGGCGGTGCGCTCGATCAGTTCGGAGAGATCGATGCCCTGCGCTCTCGCGGCGAATGTGAGCGCCATGCGGTGCTTCAGCACCGGCAGCGCAAGCGCGCGCACATCATCGGCATTGGGCGCAAGGCGGCCACCGATGAGAGCGGCGGCGCGCACCATCAGCATCAGCGCCTGCGCCGCGCGCGGCCCCGGGCCCCAGGCCACATGCTCCTGCACCTCCAGCGGCGCGGTGATGTCATCGGGGCGGCAGGAACGCACCAGATCGAGGATCAGATCGACCACGCTTTCGCCCACCGGCATCCGCCGCAAGAGCCGCTGCGCCGCGATCAGCTCCTCGGCGGTGAAAACCTGCTCCGCCGCGCTTTCCTCCGCGCCGGTGGTGGCGAGGATGATCTCGCGCTCGGTCTCGCGATCAGGGTATTGCACATCGATCTCCACGAGGAAGCGATCGAGCTGGGCTTCGGGCAGCGGATAGGTGCCTTCCTGCTCGATCGGGTTTTGGGTGGCGAACACGTGGAAGGGCGCGCCAAGGCGGTGATGCTGGCCGGCGATCGTCACCTCATGCTCCTGCATCGCCTGCAGGAGCGCCGACTGGGTGCGGGGGCTGGCGCGGTTGATCTCGTCGGCCAGCAGCAGCTGGCAGAAGATCGGCCCCTTGATGAAGCGGAAGGCGCGGCTGCCGTCGGGGCCGGTTTCGAGCACCTCGGAGCCGAGGATATCGGCCGGCATCAGATCGGGCGTGAACTGGATGCGCGCGCCCTCGAGGCCCATCACGGTGGAAAGCGTATCGACAAGGCGCGTCTTGCCGAGGCCGGGCACGCCAACCAGCAGCCCGTGCCCGCCCGAAAGCAGCGCCGAAAGCGTGAGATCGACAACCTCTTCCTGGCCGATGAAGCGGCGCGCGATGCTCTTGCGTGCCTCGGCGATCTTCCCGCCGAGCGCCTCGATTTCAACGACAAGATCTTCGTCGCCCGCTTTTTCTTCACTCATGATGGCATTGCTCCCGTTTCGAGATTATGTTCCCATTAAAGGCCGAAAGGGCGCAAAGCACAAACGGCAAAAGCGATGGCGAATGAAAAGATGGTGAAGGCAGGGCAGAAACCATCCGCAGAGAGCCTCGCGGCGGCGGCGAAAGACGCGGCGAAGGCGGCTTCCGGCGGCGGATTGCCGCCGGTGCACCTGTGGGATCCGCCGTTTTGCGGCGATCTCGATATCCGGATTGCCCGTGACGGCAGCTGGCATTACCTCGGCACACCGATCGGGCGGCCCGAGCTGGTGCGCCTCTTCTCCACCATTCTCAAGCGGGAAGGGGATGCGTATTTCCTCGTCACGCCTGTCGAGAAGGTGCGCATCCGGGTGGACGACGCGCCTTTCGTGGCGGTGGATTTCACCGCCGAGGGCACGGGGCGCGATCAGGTGATTACCTTCACCACGAATGTGGGCGACGAAACCACCGCCGGCCCCGAACATCCGATCCGGGTGGAGCGCGATGAGGAGACGGGCGAGCCCGCGCCATATGTGCATGTGCGCGCGGGGCTGGAGGCGCTGATCGACCGCAAGAGCTTCTACCGCCTGGCCGAGATCGGCTGTCATCATGAACATGAAGGCGAAAGCTGGTTCGGGCTGTGGTCCGGCGGGGTGTTCTTTCCGATGATCCCTTCGCGCGAGCTGCCCTGACGATGCCGCGGTTTGCTGCCAATCTCACGCTCCTCTTCAAGGAGTATCCGATGATGGAGCGCTTCGCCGCGGCGCGCGAGGCGGGCTTCGAGGCGGTCGAGGTGCTTTTCCCCTACGATCACCCCATCCCCGAGATCCGCGCGGCGCTGAGGCTCAACGAGCTTGATCTGGTGCTGATCAACTGCCCCCCGCCCAACTGGACTGGCGGCGAGCGGGGCTATGCGGCGGTGCCGGGGCTTTCGGAGCGTTTCCGCCGCGATTTCCGCCGCACCATGCGGGTGGCGCAGGCGCTGAAGCCGAGGCACGTGCATGTGATGGCGGGGCGGGCCAGCGGAATGGTGGCGCGCGCCACCTTCATCGAGAATCTGCGTTGGGCCGCCGATGAGGCGCCGGGGCAGAGCCTCACCATAGAGCCCATAAACACGGGCGACATACCGGGCTATTTCCTCGACGATTTCGATCTGGCGGCGGAAATCCTCGATGCGGTGGAGCGCCCGAACGTCAACCTTCAGTTCGACACCTACCATGCGCAGATGATCACCGGCGACATGTGCGCCACATGGGAGGCGCATGGGCGCCGCGCGGTGCATGTACAGGTGGCCGGGCCGCCCAAGCGCCATGAGCCGAGCGAGGGCGAGATCGATCATGCGGCCTTCTTCTCCCGCCTCGATGCGGAAGGTTATGATGGGTTCGTGAGCGGCGAATACCGCCCGAAAGGGCACACGGAAGAGGGGCTTGGCTGGATCGCCAGCGCCTGAGGCCCGGCCTCATGCGCGCGGCAGGGGCGGGATGCCTCCGGCGGGGATATTCATGAACCAGTGATGCGGGCGGGCTCAATGGGCCTCGGCCCAGTTCTGCCCGACACCGGCATCAACGGTAAGCGGCACATCGAGATTGACGGCCGGCAGCGGCGCGCCTTCCATCACCTTGCGGGCGCGGGCGATGATTTCTTCCACCGCCGGTTCCTCGACCTCGAAGATCAGTTCGTCATGCACCTGCAGGAGCATCTTCGCCGGAAGATCGGCGATGGCTTCGGGCATGCGCACCATGGCGCGGCGGATCACATCGGCCGCCGTGCCCTGGATCGGGGCGTTGATCGCGGCGCGCCGCGCGAAACCGGCGCGCGGGCCGCGCGCGGTGATTTCGGGGGTGTGGATGCGCCGGCCGAAGAGGGTCTGCACGTAGCCGTGTTCCTTCGCGAAGGCGATGGTCTCATCCATGTAGCGGCGGATGCCGGGGAAACGCTCGAAATAGGTATCGATGAAGGCCTGGGCCTCGGAGCGTGGAATGCGCAGGTTGCGCGCGAGGCCGAAGGCGGAGATGCCGTAGATCACGCCGAAATTGATCGCCTTGGCGCGGCGGCGGATTTCGGGGGTCATTTCCTCGAGCGGGACGTTGAACATCTCCGAAGCCGTCATGGCGTGGATGTCGAGCCCCTGGCGGAAGGCCTCCTTCAGGGCCTCGATATCGGCGATATGGGCGAGGATGCGCAGCTCGATCTGGGAATAATCGAGGCTGACGAGCCTGTGGCCCTTTTCCGCCACGAAAGCCTCGCGGATGCGCCGGCCTTCCTCGGTGCGCACGGGGATGTTCTGCAGATTGGGATCGGTGGAAGCGAGGCGCCCGGTGGTGGCGCCGGCGATCACGTAGGAGGTATGGACGCGGCCCGTTTCGGGGTGGATATGCTCCTGGAGCGCATCGGTATAGGTGCTCTTGAGCTTGGCGAGCTGGCGCCAGTCGAGCACCTTGGCGGCCAGTTCGGAGCCCTCGGCGGCGAGATCCTCGAGCACGTCGGCGCCGGTGGCATAGGCGCCCGTCTTGCCTTTTTTGCCGCCCGACAGGCCCTGTTTCACGAACAGGATCTCGCCCAGCTGCCTGGGGCTGGCGACATTGAATTCCTCGCCCGCGAGCGCATGGATCTCGGCCTCCAGTTCGGCCATCTTCTGCGCGAATGTATTGGACATGCGCGCCAGCACGTCGCGATCCACCTTCACGCCGGCCATCTCCATTTCCGCCAGCACCGGCACCAGGGGGCGCTCTTCGGTTTCGTAGATGGTGGTGGCGCGGTTGCGCGCGAGGCGGGGCTTCAGCACATGCCACAGGCGGGCGGTGATATCGGCATCCTCGGCGGCGTATTTCACCGCGTCCTCCAGCGGGACCTTGTCGAAGGTGATGGCGGATTTGCCGGAGCCCAGAAGCGGCTTGATCGGGATCGGGGTGTGGCCGAGGTATCTTTCGCTGAGCACATCCATGCCGTGGCCGTGCAGGCCGGCGTTCTGGGCGTAGGAAAGCAGCATGGTATCGTCGATCGGAGCTACGCTGATGCCGTGGCGGGCGAAGATCTTGGCGTCATATTTCATGTTCTGCCCGATCTTCAGGATCGCGGGATCCTCGAGCACGGGCTTGAGCATGGCGAGCGCCTCGCCCATCGGCATCTGCCCTTCGGCCAGCGTGTCCGAGGCGAAGAGATCCTCGCCCGCGTGGGCTTTGTGCGCAAGCGGGATGTAGCAGGCGCGCCCGGGCTCGATACAGAGCGAAATGCCGACAAGATCGGCGCGCATTTCGTCAAGCCCGGTTGTTTCGGTATCCACCGCCACGCGGCCCGCCTCGCGGATCGCTTCGATCCAGCCCTGAAGGGCGGCGGTATCGCCCACCTGCTCGTAGCTATCGGGAAAAGGGACATCGGCAGCCGAGGCCCCCGCATCCCCGGCCGTATCCTTGCCTTCTTCCTCCGATCTGGCCTCGCGCACCACCGGCATTTCCGGCGGCTCGACCCCGAGCCATTTCGCCACCCGCTTCGTGAGCGTGCGGAACTCCATCCGGCGCAGGAAATCGAACAGCACTTCGGGATCGGGCGGCTTCACCTCGAGATCGTCGAGGGTGACATGCAGCGGCACGTGATCGTCAAGCTTCACGAGTTCGCGCGAAAGGCGGATCTGATCGGCGAAGCTGATCAGGGTTTCGCGCCGCTTGGGCTGCCTGATCTCCTCGGCATGGGCGAGGAGATTGTCGAGATCGCCGTATTCGCGGATCAGAAGCGCCGCCGTCTTCACCCCGATGCCGGGGGCGCCGGGGATGTTGTCGGTGCTGTCGCCGGCGAGCGCCTGCACGTCCACCACCCGCTCGGGCGGCACGCCGAATTTCGCCTCCACCTCCTCGGGGCCGATCAGCACGCCCTTCATCGGATCGAGCATCTCGATGCCGGGGCGGATGAGCTGCATCAGATCCTTGTCGGAGCTGACGATTGTGACGCGCCCGCCCGCCTCATGCGCCTCGCGCGCCAGCGTGGCGATGATATCGTCCGCCTCGTAGCCCTCCTCCTCGATGCAGGCCACGTTGAAGGCGCGGGTGGCCTCGCGGATCAGGGGGAACTGGGGCACCAGATCCTCGGGCGGCGGGGGGCGGTTGGCCTTGTATTCCGGGAAGATCTCGTTGCGGAAGGTGACGCCCGAGTAATCGAACACCACCGCCGCGTGGGTGGGCGCATCCGGCCCCTGCGCCTCGATCAGGTATTTCAGCAGCATGTTGCAGAAACCGGCCACCGCACCGATCGGCAGGCCGTCGGATTTGCGGGTGAGGGGCGGGAGCGCGTGAAAGGCGCGGTAGATGAAGCCGGAGCCGTCGAAGAGGCGCAGATGGTGGCCCTTGCCGAATGTCATTTGCCGGTTCGCCTTTTCGGTTTGTAGGGTTCGAGGGTGGGCAGCATGCGCTTCATGAAACCATCGAACAGCGGCACGGTAAAGCCGGTTTCGCCATAGCGCGGCGAATAGATCATGCCGGCGGAGATGAGGCTGCGGCGCACCGGCGCGAGGCGGGTGCTGGTGGTGGAAAGCGCGGCGGCGATATCGCCGGTGCGGTGGGGGCCGGGGCCGAGCTCGGCCATGGCGCGCAGGTATTGCTGCTCGAGCTCGGTGCAGCGATCGAAGCGCACGCGAAAGAAATTCTGATCGAGATGGGCGATGATCGAGGGGCCGGCGGCGGCAACGTCATCCTCGGTGATCGGGCTTTCCCCGGCCGCATCCCAGGTGAACTTGCCCCAGGTCTGGAGGAAATAGGGGTAGCGCTCGGTTTCCTCCAGTATCCGCTCGAGCGCCTCGTCGGTGAAATCGGCGCCCTGCTGGCGGGCCGGTGCGCGCAGGGCCTCGCGCGCGGCTTGCGGCGAAAGCGCGCCGATCGCGGGATAGAGAAACAGCCGCTCGGCATAGGATTTCGCCTCGCCCGCAAGCGCCGCGATCTGGGGCAGGCCGGCACCGATGAAGAGGAAGGGCACGCCTTGCTGCGCCGCCTCGTGGCAGGCGCGCGCAAGCGCCGAAAGCTCTTCGCGCGTCAGATACTGCACCTCGTCGATGAACAGCACGATCGCGCTCCTGCGCGCTCCGGCAGCCCGCGCCACCGGCATCAGAAGCTCGGGCAGATCGGTTTCGAGATCCCCGCTGTCGGCGAGGGCGCGGGCGGGCTCGGCGCCAAAGCTGAAGCCCTCGTATTTCACCCGGAACACGGCGGCGAAATTCTGCAAGGCGGCGGCGGCGAGCTTCAGCCCCTCGCCCGCCTTCTTCAGCCGGTCAAGCCGCTTCAGCACCGCCCCGAGCGCGATCACCATCGCCGGCGTGAGATGGCCGCCGCGCGCATCGGGAACCTCGAACTTGATGGTTTCCATGCCCTTGGCCTTGGCGAGGGTGACGAGATGATTGAGCAGCACCGTCTTGCCGACACCGCGCAGCCCCGTCATGATGATATCGGTGGCATGGAGGCCGCCGAGCACCCGGTCCATGGCGATCTCGGCGGTTTCGATCAGCTCCCCGCGGCCGGCAAGCTGGGCGGGGCGCACACCGGCGCCGGGGCTGAAGGGATTGCGGCGGGGATCCATCGTTTATCCGGTTTATCCTGGTTTACATATGACAGATAAACAATGGTAAACCGGATAAACCCTTCTGTCACCCACCCCGGCTTCAGCCGGCTGATTTCAGCACGAATCGGCGGTCGCAATAGGGGCAATCCACATAACCCTTCTCGGGCGGGATGGTGAGCCAGACCCGGGGATGGCCAAGCGGGCCCTCGCCTCCATCGCAGCAGACACGGGTCTGGGCGACCTCGACGATCTCGGGAACGAATTCTTCGGCGGCTTCGGTGCTCATTCGATTCTCCATTCTGGGGCTGCTCTGGGGGCCCGGCACATGATAGCGATCAGGCGCCGGGCGGCAATGGCTTTCAGCGCGATGAAATCATCGGCCCAAGGGGGCGCCCGCCCAGCACATGCACATGCAGATGCGGCACTTCCTGCACGCCGTGCGATCCGGCATTCGAGATCATCCGGTAGCCGCTGCCCCCTTCGCCGGGCCGCACCCCGAGCATCCGGCAGACCTCGCCGATGGCGCGGTTAAAATCCACGATCTCCGCATCCGAGGCCTCGAGCGCGAAATGATCGTAGCACACGTAAGGGCCCTTCGGGATCACCAGCACATGCGCGGGCGCCTTGGGCATGATGTCGTTGAAGGCGAGCGAATGCTCCGTTTCCAGAACGGTATCATTGGGGATCTCGCCGCGCAGGATCTTCGCGAAGATGTTCTGATCGTCATATTCATAGGGCATGCTTCACATCCTCAATCCGCAAACAGGTAATCGGTCGCGGCTATCTCTCGGGCCTTGTCGGGGGGGATGTCAAGGAATTCGGCAAGGGGGCGGGTGTTTTCCTCGATGCCTGCCCGCTCGCGCAGGCGGAAGTGATCCGGGAAAGCCGCCTCGCGAATGCGCTCGCTTTCGAATTTCACATCGTAGCGGATGGTGGGAAGGAGGCTCTCGAGAGTTTCGGCAGGTGTTGCTTCTCCCGCGAGCCCGACCCGCATCGCATGGCCGATCAGATATTCATCGCTGAATTCGCATTCGATTTCCAGAAGCCGGGTCTTCGAGCGGTCGGAATAGAAATCATGCAACAGCTCCAGATTGGCAGGATCGAGGCAGATCAGCAGGCGGTCTGTCTCGTAATGATCGAAAAGCATGCGCATCAGGGCGCGCCGGTGGCGGGTGCGCTTTTCAAGCGTGCTCTGGATGCCGCCAAGATCCGGCAGCGGCGTGCCCTCCTCATCGAAGAGATAATCGATCGCCGGCAGGCCCGTCACCTGGCGCACCCGCTCCGCCAGGCGCTTTGCCACATGCCATTTCTTGCACACCACGATCATCAGTTCGCGATCGCGCCCGAGCGTGCTTTCGCGCTCCCAGAAGCGCGGGGCAAAGCGGCGCCCCTCGCGCCCGCGCCCCGTGAGGAAGCGATAGAGATTGCGCCCTTCGCCTGAGATGGCAAATTCCACCCCCCGGCGCTGATAGAGATCCCCGAGCCGGCGCTTCAGATCGTGCGCCTCGGCACTGATCTTGCGGGCGAAGAGAAAATCCTGGCTGAGCAGAAGATCGTGGTGATCGTTGTAGAACGTGACCGGCATGCCGTAATCGGAAAACATCAGGAAGGTGAGCGTGCGCGAGCGGATTTCGGCTTCGGGCACGAGATGGCGCACCAGGGTCTGGAAGAAGGTTTCGTCGGGGATCCATGTGGTGCGGAAGAAACGCATCACGTCAGGGCGCGCGCGGGTGAATTCGAGGATCCACTCGATGGTGCGCCGGCGAAGGCACCACCACTGGCTGCCGATCATGATCTGGATATCCTTCGGGATGCGGCGCTTGAGGCCAAGCCGCTTCTGGATATCGAGGCTCGCATAAAACAGCCTCCTGTGCCTTCGCTCGTTGAAGAAATGGCGGTAGATAAGCCGCTCTTCCTTCAGCCCTGTCTTGATCCAGTCGCTTCTGAAGAAATCGAAGCTCTCGATGAAATCAGCATCCTCGCTCGCCAGGAAATCATGCGCGTATTCTGCTGTCTTGATCGCCATGCAATCGCCGCTCAGCATGTAGAAATGGCTGGCCTCGGGAAAGGCTGCCTCCGCCGCCTTCACCCCCTCCAGCGTCGCCTCGACAAGCGACCACTCCCCCCAGCCACAACGGATGCGCCGGCGCGCGAATGTCACCTTCGGATCGTCCGAAAGAGCCTGTTTCAGCCGGGCGAAATCATCGGGATCGGCGCGCCCGTCAAAATGGATGGAGACGCAATCCCCCGCCGCCGTCAGCAGCCTGGCCTGGCGAATGATCCCCTCGGGATCCTTGTGACAGAGCAAGATGTAGGCGATTTGCACCATTTTTCTGCCGAATGCCCCGCAATCCGCAACATTATTAATGCTGATAACGTGAAGGATGATTGAATTGACAGTGTTTCTTTGCTTTTTTGCGGTTGAATGTCATGCTCGCAACAGGCACGGCGCAAAACAATCAAGGGCAGCAAGCAGCATGGGCTTTCCCGGCACCTGGATGACTGAAAGCCAGAGCATGATCTATCGGGTGGTGCCCAAATGCGCCTGCTCCACAATAGGCCAGATACTCTACTATTCCGATCATGGCGAGTTCTACGATGGCGATATACATGATGCGCGCGAGGGCCTGCACAAATGGGCCCATGAGGAAAGCCAGCCCCTGATCGAGAAAAACGTGCGCGAGCATGAAACCTACGCCTTCACCTGCGTGCGCAATCCCTACACCCGCATCCTTTCTTCCTTCTTCGACAAGATCTGCGGCATCCAGCGCAACGGCCGTCGCTACCGGGGAAATCTTGTGCCGCTCCTGATCCAGAAATACGGCATTGAAGTGGGCGGAGAAGATGGCAAGCAGGAGTTCGATCAGATCAGGAGCTTTCGCCGCTTCCTCCTGTTTGCCCGCGATACCATCCGCTTCCGAAAGCCGATGGATCCCGATATCCACTGGTCGGCGATGTCGGGCCATGTCTCGACCTTCATCGTCAACGGCGGGCGCTACGATCACATCTTCTTCACCGAGAAATTCAACGAGGGCATGCAGGCGGTTCTCGATGCGGTGGAAACACCCCACAAGGTGGATCTCGCCACCATCCCCCGCTTCAATGAATCCGCCGGCCACGGGCCGAAACGCGCCCATCCGGTCGAGGATTACTTCGACGATCTCTCGATGCATATCGTCTATGAGATCTACAAGCGCGATTTCAGGATCTTCAAATACGATTTCGAGAACCCGGCCAACAAGCTGCCGATCGGCGAAATCGATCTCGATGAAGTGCACGCCAAGCTCGGGGAATAGGCGCTCCCATCACTGGTCTCCAGGGTCAGGACCCATTAATCCCGCGTTCACAGTCAGGCATATTTACTTCCTGAACAGGCGCTAAACCGCAGGAATAGTGGCTCTATTTCAAGGTTTTGCAACGTATTCAGGGAGTAAATACGCCTGACCCGAAGGGCGATGCAGGCGCTTCATCTCAGATGCTTTCTGCCCTTGGAAAGGGGAGCCACCCTGTCCGGCGGGCAGAAAACCCCTGATATTTCGCGCCTGCGCCGCTGTGAACGCGGGATTAATGGGTCCTGACCCTAAATATCCCCGCCGGAGGCATCCCGCCCGCGCCGCCCGAAGCGATGGCCGGGCAGGGGCGCAGCCGCCTCAGGCCGTCAGCCCCTCCGGCTCGGGCAGGCCGTGGATGCGGCAGCAGGCCGTCAGCGTGTTCGCCAGCAGGCAGGCGATCGTCATCGGCCCAACGCCGCCGGGCACGGGCGTGATCGCGCCGGCCACCTTCGCGGCACTTTCGAAATCCACATCCCCCACGAGGCGGGTCTTTCCCTCGCCCTTCTCGGGCGCCGGGATGCGGTTGATCCCCACGTCGATCACCGTTGCACCGGGCTTGATCCATTCGTCCTTCACCATCTCTGGGCGCCCGACCGCCGCCACCACGATATCGGCGCGTTTCACGACGCCCGGCAGATCGCGGGTGCGCGAATGGGCGATGGTCACGGTGCAGCTGTCTCTCAGGAGAAGCTGCGCCATCGGCTTGCCGACGATATTGCTGCGCCCGATCACCACCGCCTCCATTCCCGAAAGATTGCCATGCAGATCGCGCAGCATCATCAGGCAGCCAAGCGGCGTGCAGGGCACCATGGCCTTCTGCCCGGTGGCCAGACGGCCGACATTGAGGATATGGAAGCCGTCCACATCCTTCGCGGGGCTGATCGCATTGATCACCGCCGCCTCGTCCATATGGCGAGGCAGGGGAAGCTGCACCAGGACCCCGTGCACGGCGGGATCTTCATTGAGCCTCTCGATCAGCGCCAGAAGATCGGCCTCGGGCGTATCGGCGGGAAGCTTGTGCTCATAGGAATTCATGCCCGCCTCGATCGTCTGGCGGCCTTTCGAGCGCACATAGACCTGGCTTGCCGGATCCTCCCCCACCAGCACCACCGCAAGGCCGGGGGTGATGTCATGCTCTGCCTTCAGCCGCGCCACCTCCGCGCCCACACGCCCCCGGATTTCTGCGGCGAATGCCTTGCCGTCGATAATCTTTGCGCTCATGCCCCTGCTCCTTCAAGGTCTGATCCTGCCCGGCGTCTTGTCGCTGACATTCTGCACGATCCGGGCAGGATCTTGTAGAGGGCATTTCGCGAATGGCGAAGCCGGATATCCACGGGAGGGAGGAATGAAACTTTCATGCCTCCGGCGGGGATATTTATCGACCAGTGATGAGAAACGAGGCGTGCTATTCCCCCCAGGGGATCCATATGTTCTGCACTTCGGTGGCCTGGCGCAGGAATTCGCGGCCCTCTCCGGCGGGCGAGTGCCAGTCGCGGCTGCGGGCGTTGTTGACCCATGTGCGCTTCAGGTTCGTGGCCGAGCCATGCTCGATCAGGGCGGAAAGATCGGTTGAGGAGAAGCTCCAGCAGGCATCCACATCCATGTGGCGGGCCATGGTTTCGGCCATGTCCGTGTGCTGGCCGGTGAGGATGTTGACGACGCCGGCCGGCACGTCGGAGGTTTCGAGCACCTCGGAGAAATCGGTGGCGGCGAGAGGGTAGGGCTCGCTGGCGGCGATCACCGCCGCATTGCCCATGGCGATTGCGGGCGCCATGACCGAAATCAGGCCGAGGAGCGGCGCTTCATCCGGCGCAAGCGCGGCGATCACGCCCACGGGCTGGTTCATCGCCAGCGCCTTGCCGCGGATCGGCACGTTGTGGGCGAGGCCGTCGTATTTGTCGGCCCAGGCAGCATAGGTGAAGAGGCGCGAGATGGCCGCTTCCACCTCTTTCGCGCCGCTGCGCTTTCCCGTCATCGCATTGATCCGGGCGGCGAATTCATCGGCCCGCGAGGCGAGATTTTCGCCGATGTAATAGAGGATCTGCGCCTTGAGCGCGCCCGGCGTGGCGGCCCAGCCTGCCTGCGCCTTGCGCGCGGCTTCTACCGCGTTGCGCACATCCTTGCGGTTGCCGAGGCCCACATGGCCGAGCAGTTTTCCATCCGGTGACCAGACGGCGCGGGAATAGCCGCTGTCGGGGCGGGCCTGCCTGCCGCCGATGAACATCTTGGCGGTGCGGTCGATCCCCCCGACCTTCGCATGTTTGGGTGCGGGCACGGGCGGGATCGGCTTCAGGGGGGTGAGCTTCATGCGCGGGCGCATGTAGGCCCATAGCCCCTCCCAGCCGCCCTCGCGGCCAAAGCCGCTTTCGCGCACACCGCCAAAGCCGGCCGCCGCATCGAATAGATTGGAGGCATTGACCCACACCACGCCCGCGGCCAGCGCCGGTGCCACATCGAGCGCGCGGTTGAGGTTTTCGCTCCAGACGCTGGCGGCGAGGCCGTAGCGGGTGTTGTTGGCGATCGCGATTGCTTCCGCCTTGGTGCGGAAAGTCGTGGCGCACAGGACGGGGCCGAAGATCTCCTCCTGCATCAGCATTGAGGCGGGGGCGAGATCCGTCACCAGCGTGGGCGGATAATAGCAGCCCTGATTGGGGAGCGGGCAATCGGCATGGAAAACCTCGCCCTCGCTGCCGCCCTCGGCCACCATGCGGCGCACGCGCTCAAGCTGCACCGGATCGATGAGCGCGCCGATATCGATGGATTTGTCCAGCGGATCACCGATGCGCAGCTTGTTCATGCGCGCTTTCAGGCGGGCGAGGAAATCCTCGGCGATGCCTTCCTGCACCAGGAGGCGCGATCCCGCGCAGCAGACCTGCCCCTGGTTGAACCAGATCGCGTCCACCAGCCCTTCGATTGCGCTGTCGATATCGGCATCCTCGAACACGATATAGGGCGATTTGCCGCCAAGCTCGAGGGTGAGCGCCTTGCCGCTCCCTGCCGTTGCCTCGCGGATGCGCCGGCCGACCTCGGTGGAGCCGGTGAAGGCGATCTTGTCGATCCCCTCATGCGCCACGATCATCTCGCCCACCGCGCCATCGCCGGTGACGATGTTGACAACCCCCTTCGGCAGCCCGGCCTCGCGGCAGATTTCGGCAAACAGCAGCGCCGTGAGCGGGGTGTATTCGGCCGGTTTCAGCACCACCGTGTTGCCTGCGGCAATGGCCGGCGCGATCTTCCAGGCGAGCATCAGGAGCGGGAAATTCCATGGGATGATCTGCCCGGCAACGCCAAGAGGATCGGCCTCGGGAAGCTCGGCCTCCATCAGCTGAGCCATGCCGGCGTGGTAGTAGAAATGGCGCGCGGCGAGCGGGATGTCGATATCGCGGCTCTCGCGGATCGGCTTGCCGTTGTCGAGCGTTTCCAGCACGGCGAACAGGCGGGCGTGTTTCTGGATCAGGCGGGCGATGGCATAGAGATATTTCGCGCGGTCATGGCCCGAGAGCTTCGCCCACGGCCCTTGCGCCTTCTGCGCGGCGGCAGCGGCGGCGTCCACCTCATCGCCCGTGGCCTGGGCGACATGGGCCAGCACCTCGCCGGTGGCCGGATTCTTCGTGGCGAAATCGGCGCGCGGGCGGGTGAATTCTCCATTGATGAAATGGCCGAATTCGCCGCCGTGGTTCTCGATCCACTTCAGCGCCTCGGCGGGGCTTTCGGGGGCGGGTCCGTAATCCATGCTTTCGAAAATGTCTTTTACGGTCATGTTCTTATCCGATCGCATGGCGCCAGGAGGCGGAATAGGCGCCGGTTACATGATGTTCGAGCTGGCGCTCGATATCACCCAGAAGCGAGCTTGCGCCGAAGCGGAAGAGATCGGGGGCAAGCCAGCGGGTGCCGAGCTCTTCCTTCA
>JALVEX010000110.1 GCA_027030435.1 Paracoccaceae bacterium | reverse complement strand
GCGCGAATCTCTTGGCTGGCTCCTTGAGAACTATCGTTTCGATCGCTACCGGCCTCAGCCCGCAATGAAGGCGCGCCTCGCTGCCCCGGACGGGGTGGACGCCACGCGCCTTGAAACGATCGCTGCCGGTGAGCGCCTCGCCCGCGATCTCATCAACACCCCGCCGAATGACATGGGGCCGGCAGAGCTCGAGGCCGCCGCGCGCAGCCTTGCCGAAGCGCACGGGGCCGATCTCGCGGTGATTGCGGGCGATGATCTGATCGCCGCCAATCTCCCCATGATCCATGCGGTGGGCCGCGCAAGCCCCCGCACGCCCCGCCTTCTCGATCTCAAGTGGGGCGATGCAGGGCCCCGGCTGACGCTTGTCGGCAAGGGGGTGTGCTTCGATACCGGCGGGCTCAATCTGAAGCCGGGCGCCTCCATGGGGTTGATGAAGAAGGACATGGGCGGCGCCGCCACGGTGCTTGGCCTCGCGAAGATGATCATGGCGCTTGGCCTTCCGGTGCGCCTGCGCGTGCTGATCCCGGCGGTGGAGAATGCGATCGATGGCGCGGCCATGCGCCCGCAGGATATCCTGAAGGCGCGCAATGGCCTGACCGTGGAGATCAACAATACCGATGCCGAGGGGCGCCTCGTGCTCGCCGATGCGCTGGCGCTCGGGGATGAGGAAAAGCCCGATCTCCTGCTTTCCATGGCGACTCTCACGGGGGCGGCGCGGGTAGCGCTCGGCCCGGATCTGCCGCCTTTCTTCACCGATGACGAACCGCTCGCCGCAGCCTTCACGCAGGCGGCGAAGCAGGCCGCCGATCCCCTCTGGCGCATGCCCTTCTGGGAACCTTACGAAGAAATGCTCGAGCCCGGCATCGCCGATCTCGACAACGCGCCCAAGGGCGGCTTCGCCGGCGCCGTCACCGCCGCCCTCTTCCTGCGCCGATTCGTGCGCAAGACCCCGCGCTACGCTCATTTCGATATCTACGGCTGGCAGCCGAAAGCCGCGCCGGGGCGTCCGAGAGGCGGTGTGGGGCAAGGCGCGCGGGCAGTTCTCGAGGCCCTGCCCGAGGTGCTCCTGCGATGAGCCCGGAGCTTTGTTCCATCATCTCCCCCATTGCCGACCTTCGCGATGCGCCTGACGGCGCGCGGGTGCGCCAGCTGCTTCATGGCGAGGGATTTCTGGTGGAGAAAACCGGGGATGGCTGGGCGCTTGGCGAGGCGGCGAAGGATGGCTATCGGGGCCATGTGGCCATTGCCGATCTGGGCCCGGCAATCCTGCCCACGCACAGGGTGCGCGCCCGGGCGAGCCACATCTATCCGGCGCCCGACATAAAATCCGGCGCCCGCACCCCCCTGCCATTCGGTGCTCTGATCGAGATCCGGGCCGATGCAGAAGCGCAGAACGGTTTTCTTCCCCTTGCGAAAGGCGGCTTCATCCCGGCCCGCCATCTTGCGCCCATCGATGAATGCGGCGCGGATCCCGTTGCCATTGCCGAGCAGTTTCTGGGCGTGCCCTATCTCTGGGGCGGCAACAGCATATGGGGCATTGATTGCTCCGGCCTCGTGCAGGCCGCGCTCCTCGCCTGCGGCATCGATTGCCCTGCCGACAGCGGCCCCCAGAGCCGCGAGGTGGGCCGCGCGCTCGAGAAGGGCGAAACGCTTGTACGCGGGGATCTTCTCTTCTGGAAGGGGCATGTGGCGATGGCCATGGATGCCGGGCGCATGATCCATGCCAATGCCCATCACATGAGCGTTGTCATCGAGCCGATCACGGAGGCGATTGCCCGCATTGATGCGGCGGGAGACGGGCCGGTGATCGCGCGCCGCCGCCCCGCCGTGCCTTCCTGATCCTCAGACAGGCTCCACTTCGAGCCACACGCCTCCTTCGGGGCGCAGAGTGAGGATCATCACCGGCCTCGGATCCCGGCCGGGCACGGCGTGGAAGCGGAAACGCGCAAGCAGCGTGGCGAGGATGATCACCGCTTCCTGGATGGCAAAACCGGCTCCGATGCACACGCGCGGCCCGGCGCCGAAGGGAAGATAGGCGAAGCGATCGATGGCGCCCGGTTCGGCAAAGCGTTCAGGCACAAAAGCATCCGCATCCTCCCAAAGCAGGCGATTGCGATGCAGGGCATAGATGGGGATGATGACCGTATCGCCCGCGCGGATCTCGCGCCCGCAGATCCGGTCCGTTTTGCGCGCCGTGCGCGAGAGCATGGCGGCCGGCGGATAGAGGCGCAGGGCCTCGTCGATGATGCGGCGCACGAGCGGCAGGCGGGCAACATCCCCGGCCCCAGCCGCGCGGCCGCCGAGCACTGTTCTGGCCTCGGCGCGCGCCGCTTCCTGGACCTCGGGCGCGAAAGCGCAGAGATAGAGCGCCCAGGAAAGGGTGAGCGCGGTGGTTTCATGCCCGGCGACGATGAATGTAAGCAGGTTGTCGCGCAGTTCCGGGGTTGTCATCCGGCGCTTGGTGCGGGGATCCTCTCCCGCGAGCAGGAGATCGAGGAGATCGGGCGGGCGCTCGCCATCGCGTATTGATGCGCGTCGTGCTTCGATGGTGCGATCGGCCATCGCTTTCATCTGCCGCACCACCCGGGCCGACATCAGCCGCGCCGGCCGGGGCACCCATTCCGGCAGCCCGAAGATATCCAGAAGCGAGATGCGCGCGATCTGATCGATATAGGCATCGATCGCCTCATGGATGGCGGCGCGGTCGAAGCCTTCGTCGCCCGAGAATGTGACATCGGAAATCACCTCGAATGTGGCGGTGACCATCTCGCGGTGCAGATCGCCGGCGCGCCCCGTGCCTGCCACCTCCGAGAGGCGGGCGCTGGCGCGCTCGGCGGCATGGGTCATGACGGGCGCGAGGTTTTCGATGTTGCGCATGGAGAAAACCGGCGCGGCAGCCCGCCGCTGCCAGTGCCAATGCGCCCCCTCGGCCACGAACAGGCTGTCACCGATCGCCGGGCGCAGGATATTCTTGGTGACGATCGATTTCGGGTAATCTGCGACTTTCTCCTTCAGGATACGGCGCAGGCTGGGCGGATCCATGACCATGTGCCAGCGCTTGCCCGTTTTGCCCGAAACGATCGGCTGGGTCATGGCGATCTCGGGCAGGATCTCGAGGAGGTTTCGCCGGGCGGTGGAAAGCGTGCGCAATATGCCCCAGGACTCGCTTACGAGCGGTACGCGCACCGGCAGGGCCGGCCCGGAGGGCTCTTCTGGGCCGGTCGTGGCAGGGCCTGAGGCCTTTGCACTTGCAGGGGCTGGCATCTCGCCTTCCTTTCCGCATCCGATAATAGCCGAGAGGTGGCTTTGCGCAACAAGCCCCGGCACGAGCTTGTTTGCCTTCGCCCGGCCGCTTTGCTAAGCCCTTCGTGAATTGCCGGAAAGGGTTGTCCATGTTGCTGCGTATGTCTGTCCGAATTGCCTCGCTTCTGGCATTTGCTGTTGCCCTCAGTGGCTGTGCCTCCAGATACGATCCCGAAGCTCCGCTGATCCCGATGGGCGATTTCCGCCTCGGTCACCTGATCGTTGTGGATGAGGGGGCCGAGATGCTGCTGGTTTCGCGCAAGGCGCGCCCGGGGGAGTGGAAGGCGGCGCTGACGGAGGAGGTGAAGCGCCAGCTCGGCCGCTACGAGGGCGATCGCTTCTACAATATCGGCATCAAGGTGGATGGCTATGCCCTCGCCATCCCCGGCATACCCGTGGTGGCCAAGCCGCAATCGATGCTGGTTGTCACGGTGAGCGTGTGGGATGATGCGAAGCGCAAGAAGCTCGATGAGCCCAAGCGCCTGATCGTGACGGAAAAGCTCTCGCCCGAAACCTTCATCGGCTCCGGCCTCACGCAGAACCGCCACAGGCAGATGCGCAATCTCTCGCGCAACATGGCCGTGGCGATCCACAAGTATCTTCTCACACATCCCGAATGGTTTGGCCTGCCGCCGCTGCCGGAAGAAAAGGAACGCCCGGCACAGGGCGGGGGGAGTGACAACTGACACTTGATTTTTCCTTTCCAAACCCGTAAGCCGCGCGCGATGTTGAACCGGGCCCTCTGTGGCCCCCCAAGCATGAGGCGCCGCGAGACATGGCAAAGGAAAAGTTTGAGCGAACGAAACCGCACGTTAACGTTGGCACGATTGGTCACGTTGACCACGGCAAGACGACGCTGACGGCAGCGATCACGAAGTATTACGGCGAGTTCAAGGCGTAT
>JALVEX010000109.1 GCA_027030435.1 Paracoccaceae bacterium | reverse complement strand
ATTGGTGGGAGCGTCCCTGCCGCGGAAATCGGCATTGAGCGCGCGGATGCGGGCATCGTCGCAGGCCAGCAGGCTGACGGCGAAGCGGGAGGGATCGCGCCTGAGCCCGGCAAGCGCCTCGGCGAAGGCGCGCGGGGCGAGATCCCCGAGGCCCAGCGCCGCCCAGCGCGGATCCTCGATCAGGATATCGGTTTCCGGCCGGCCCGCGGCTTCCGGCGCCTGCGCCTGTCCGCAGCCATCATAGCGCCCGGGCGAATCTGGTTCAGCCATCGCCCTGCCCCTCCCCGCCCCGTGCCGCCCGCCGGGCCTTCTCTTCGCCGTCCCTCTCATAGGCTTCGATGATCCGCGCCACCAGCGGATGGCGCACCACGTCCTTCGCGGTGAAATAGCTGAAGGAGATCTTCTCGATCCCCCTGAGCAGGCTTTCGGCATCCTGAAGCCCCGAGGCGGTGCCGCGCGGCAGATCCACCTGGCTGCGATCGCCCGTCACCACCATGCGCGAGCCCTCGCCGAGGCGGGTGAGAAACATCTTCATCTGCATGGTGGTGGCGTTCTGCGCCTCGTCGAGCAGCACGAAGGCATCCGAAAGCGTGCGCCCGCGCATGAAGGCGAGCGGCGCGATCTCGATCTTCTTCTCCTCCATCAGCCGGCCAAGCTGTTTGCCCGGCAGGAAATCATTCAGCGCGTCATATAGCGGCTGCATGTAGGGATCGACCTTCTCCTTCATGTCGCCCGGCAGGAAGCCGAGCCGCTCGCCCGCCTCCACCGCGGGGCGCGAAAGGATGATGCGATCAACGAGGCCGTTGAGAAACAGATTCACCCCCACGGCAACGGCGAGATATGTCTTGCCGGTGCCGGCGGGGCCGATGCCGAAGCAGAGATCATTGGAAAAAAGTGCCTCCACATACGCCTTCTGTGCCGGCGTGCGCGGCGAGACGTGCTTCCTGCGGGTCTTGATCAGCACCTGACCGCCCCGGAACATCTCCATCTGCCCGCCGCTGCCGGTGATGCCGAGGGCGCCGGCGCCAGGGCCCGCCCCCGCCCCGCCGGTGCGGATCGCGCCTTCCACATCGCCGGGCTCAAGCCCGTGGCCGCCCTCGAGGCGCTCGTAAAGCGCACGCAGCACCAGCGAGGCCTGGCCGCGCGCCTCGGGAT
This sequence comes from Paracoccaceae bacterium, assembly GCA_027030435.1. GTDB lineage: Bacteria > Pseudomonadota > Alphaproteobacteria > Rhodobacterales > Rhodobacteraceae > WFVA01. The sequence goes on along the minus strand of JALVEX010000109.1, from coordinate 3,049 downwards.
CGCCGTGGATCACCAGGCGGTTGCCTCGACGCAGGATCTGCACGCCGAGCCCTTCCTCGATATGCACCATGTTACGATCGTGCTCGCCGCACAGATCGATGAGGAGGCGGTTGTCGGAAAATTCGAGAGACAGCGAATCCTGCTCTTCGGTGGTCTGGATGCTTTCCCTTGCGAGGCTGTCGCCGGCGCTGTTCGTGGCCAATGAAATCTCCTGCTTGTTGCCGGCCAATTCTGCCAGCTCATGGGGATGGTGCCAATTCCCGGGCCGGGGTGCAAGCCATGTTTGCGCAACTTTCCCTGGCGCAATGAAAGGTGATGTGGCGTGAACGGCGGCCCTGCGTGCAGGCATGACATGGCACGAAGGATGCGGTCAGCCCCGCCGGGCGGCGAAGAAATCCTTCAGGAGCGCCGCCGCCTCCGCCTCGCCGATGCCGTCATAGATCTCGGGCACATGATGCGCCTGGGGGTGGGTGAAGATGCGCGGCCCCTGCAGGATGCCGCCCGATTTGGGATCGGGCGCGGCGAAATAGAGGCGGCGGATGCGCGCCGCCGAGATCGCCATGGCGCACATCGCGCAGGGCTCGAGGGTCACGTAGAGGTCGTGGCCCGCGAGGCGCTCGCTGCCCGATGCCGCGCAGGCGGCGCGGATGGCCAGCATCTCCGCATGGGCGGTGGGATCGGCCATCTCGCGGGTGCGGTTGCCAGCGCGCGCCACCACCTCGCCCGAGGGCGAGACGATCACCGCCCCCACCGGCACCTCGCCGCGTGCCGCGGCCGCGCGCGCCTCCTCGATCGCCGCCCGCATATGGCTGTTGAAACCATCCATGCCCCCTCATGCCCCGCCGCGCCGGCGCTGCCAAGTCCCTTCAGAGCACCCGAGGGCCTTTTCAAACCGCCGCGCAGCGGATAGAGCCGGGGCATGAGCACACCCGGCGACACACCCAGCAGCAAATCCGGCAGCAAATCCGGCAGTAAAACCGGGCGGGGATCCGGCGATGGATCCAGCCACCCCGGCGAACGCATCGCCAAGGTGATCGCGCGCGCCGGCGCCGCGAGCCGGCGCGAGGCCGAGCGCATGATCGAGGCCGGCCGCGTGGCGGTGAACGGGCGCGTGATCAATAGCCCCGCCCTCAACGTGAACGAAACCGACGAAATCACCATCGACGGCACCCCCCTCGCGCCGCCCGAGCCCCCGCGCCTGTGGCTCTATCACAAGCCCGCCGGGCTGGTGACGACAACGCGCGACGAAAAGGGCCGGCGCACGGTGTTTGACGCCCTGCCCGAGGATCTGCCGCGGGTGATGACGATCGGCCGCCTCGATCTCAATTCCGAGGGGCTCCTGCTCCTGACCAACGACGGCGCCATCAAGCGCCGCCTCGAGCTGCCGAGCACCGGCTGGCTGCGCAAGTATCGCGTCCGCCTCAAGGGCACCCCGAAAGACGCGGATTTCGAACCGCTGCGCAAGGGCCTCGTGATCGAGGGCGAGCGCTTCCAGCCGATGGAGGTGAGCCTCGATCGCCAGCAGGGCGCCAACGCCTGGCTCACCGTGGGGCTGCGCGAGGGGAAGAACCGCGAGATCCGGCGCGCGATGGAGGATCTGGGCTTCACCGTCAACCGCCTGATCCGCATCTCCTACGGCCCCTTCCGGCTCGGCGATCTCAAGCCCGGCGAGGTGGTGGAGGTGAAACAGCGCGTGCTCAGGGATCAGCTCGGCCTCGGCGCGGCCAAAGCCGCCCAGGCCCGCCCGGCGAAGAAACGCACCCGCCGGCGCAATTCCTGATCCGCACCCGCCCCTCCCATCATTGGTCCATAAATATCCCCGGGGGCGCGGGGGTGGGGGCCGGAAGAAAGAGGAGGCAGCCCCCGCATCCGCACGCATCCACTTGCGCGAGGCTCCGGCCAGGGCGCATCGGTCTCACATCGGCCCTCCGCAACCGGCGAAGGTTAACTCTGGCCTAAATTCCGTCTTTCGCCTATATCTTGCGCCATTACCGCGCTCTTGCGCGGTGTGTGCATGTGGTAGAGGGGATTCCGGGATGTCGGAGAAAGGATTGCGCAGACTGGCCTTCTTCCTGCTGGTGGCGCTGATCCTCTATGTCGCCGCCGGCAAGGGGGGCGCGTGATGGCCCGGCGTTTCGGCGGCAAATACAGCCCTTCCGGGCGTCATGGATCACCGGGGCGCGCTGGCTCACCCGAGCGCGATGGCTCGCCGCCCGCCGCCCGCCTGCCCGAACGCTCCTTGCGCAGCAACCGCATCGAAGGGGTGCGCTGGGCCAATTTCCTCTTCTTCGCGCCGCTGCCGCTTGCCCTGCGCGCCTTCGCCGCCCCGCCCCGCGAGATGGGGCTGATGCTCATCGCCTTCGCCACCCTGATCCTCGCCGCCTGGCTCACCCGCGAGGGTGCCATGGCCGAAGCGGCCTATGACGCGCGCCGCATCGCGCGGCGCCCCGCATTTCCGCGCAAGCTCGCCGGCACGGTGCTGATCGGCGCCGGGCTGTTTGTGGCGGCGTTTGCAGGCGGCCAGGGTGCCGGCGCAGGGCTGATCTATGCGATACTTGGCATGGCGCTCCACTTCCTCGCCTTCGGCCCCGATCCGCTGAAGAACAAGGGGATGGAGGGGATCGACGGCTTCCAGACGGAGCGCGTGGCGCGCGCCGTCGAAGGGGCCGAGAAATACCTGGCAGAGATGGAAGCGGCCGCGGGCCGCACGCATGATCGCACCGTCACCGATCGCCTCGCCCGCTTCACGGCGCAGGCGCGCGATCTGATCCGCACCGTCGAGGAGGATCCGCGCGATCTTTCCGCCGCACGCCGCTTTCTCGGCGTCTATCTGATGGGCGCGCGCGATGCGACGATCAAATTCGCCGATCTCTACGGGCGCAGCCGCGATGCGGCCGCGCGCGCCGGCTGGTTCGCGCTGCTTGACGAGCTCGAGCAGAATTTCGCCGCCAAGACAAGGGCATTGATGGAAAACGACAGCACCGATCTCGAGATCGAGATCGAGGTGCTGCGCGAGCGCCTGGCGCGTGAAGGATTGAAAACGTGATGG
>JALVEX010000108.1 GCA_027030435.1 Paracoccaceae bacterium | reverse complement strand
CATCGCCCCCCGAATTCAAGCCTGCGCAGCGCGGCGCCCGCAAAATGCGGCAGAAATCACGCGCCCGCCCGCCTGGCTAGAATATCTTCCTTCATCTTGGCCGAAATACTCCGGGGAGCGCGAGGGGCAGCGCCCCTCGCCCCTGCCCCTTCACACCTTCTTCAGGCCCTCATTCCTGCTCCGAGAGAAAATGCTCCGCATCGAGCGCCGCCATGCAGCCCATCCCGGCGCTGGTCACCGCCTGGCGGTATTTCCAGTCCGTCAGATCGCCGGCCGCAAACACCCCGTGCACGGAGGTTTCGGTGCTGCCGGGCTTCGTCACCACATAACCGCCCATGTGGGTTTCCACCTGATCCTTCACAAGTTCGCTCGCGGGTGCGTGGCCAATGGCGATGAACACCCCCTTGCAGGGGATCACCTTCTCCTCGCCAGTCTTCACATGCTTCACCCGCACACCCGTCACCCCCTTGGGATCCTCGGTGCCGAGGATCTCCACCACCTCGTGGAACCACAGCGGCTCGATCTTCGGGTTGCGCAGGAGCCGCTCCTGCAGGATCTTCTCCGCGCGCAGTTCGTCGCGCCGGTGAATGAGCGTCACCTTGGAGGCGAACTTGGTGAGGAAAAGCGCCTCCTCCACGGCCGTGTTCCCCCCGCCGACAACGCAGATCTCCTCGCCGCGATAGAAGAAGCCATCGCAGGTGGCACAGGCCGAAACGCCGTAGCCCTTGAATTTCTCCTCGCTCGGCAGGCCCAGCCACTTGGCGCGCGCGCCGGTGGCGAGGATCACCGAATCCGCCGTGTAGATGCTGCCGCTGTCGCCCTTTGCAGTGAAGGGGCGGCTGGAAAGATCGAGGCTGGTAATCACGTCGCTCACGATCTCGCAGCCTGTGGCGCGGGCATGGGCTTCCATCTTCTGCATCAGCTCCGGCCCCTGGATCTCGATCTCGCCCGGCCAGTTCTCGACCTCGGTGGTCACGGTGAGCTGCCCGCCCGGCTCCATGCCCTGCACGAGGATCGGCTCAAGAAGCGCCCGGCTGGCATAGACGCCCGCCGTATATCCCGCCGGTCCGGAGCCGATGATCAGAACCTTGGTATGTGTTTCGGCCATGCCTGCCTCCATTGGAAAAGACCTGTCAGGCCCAGCATATAAGCTCTGGCCCCGCGCACCGAAACCCCGGACAGCGAAAATTCTGATCCTGAGCTGTCCTCTCGAATGGCAGAGGGTCTTTTAAGAATCTTGCGCATTCGCGAAATAATATTGCGCAAAATGCGGGCAAACCTTATAATTCCTGAACACGGGCAGAAAACCAAACCATTTCGCGGGGGAACACCCATTGGCCGAATCAAAACCGGATTCCATTGATCGCAAGATCCTGTCCGAGCTTCAGGCCGATGGCCGGATGACGAATGTGGAGCTTGCGCGCCGGGTCGGGATATCGGCGCCGCCCTGCCTGAGGCGGGTGCGGGCGCTGGAGGAAAGCGGTTTCATCCGCGGCTATCATGCCGATGTGGATGCCCGCAAGCTCGGCTTCGAGGTTCAGGTTTTCGCCATGGTCGGGCTCGTGAGCCAGGCCGAGGCCGATCTTTCCGCCTTCGAGGAGCGGTGCCGCAACTGGCCTCTCGTGCGCGAGTGCCACATGCTCAACGGCGAGGTGGATTTCATGCTCAAATGCGTCGCCCCCGATCTCTCCACCTTCCAGCGCTTCCTCACCGAGGAGCTGACGGCGGCCGAGAACGTCGCCTCCGTCAAGACATCCCTCGTGATCCGCTGCGCGAAGGATCTGCCGGGGGTGCCCTTCGAGGTGCTCGAGGAGCGGCTGGAAAGGGAGGCCTGAGCGCGCCACCCGGCGCAGCCGTCCGGACACCGCCCGGGCTGCCGCATCCCCCGGCCTCAGGCGGATTCGAGCCATTCGCGATCATCGCGCGCCGGCACCCGGCGAGAAGCGGCGGGATCATCCCAGTCCCTGACATGGGGAAACAGCCTCCTGTAGAGCGCCATCATTTCCGCATCGAGCCCCTCATGCTGATCGCGCGCGGGCTGAAAGCTCTCGATCTCGAGGCCGTTTGCGCAAAGGATGTGAGGCTCGGCAAATCCCACGTGATAGAGCGCAACAGGCGCCGGCGGAACGATCCTGAGCACGCTCTCGCCATCAGCCTGCTCTGCGATCGGCAGCCGCGCGGGCCCCTCCATCCCGGGACGCTCGCGCACAAGCCGCGCGCCGGGCCCGAGCAGGAGATCGGGCATCGGGCGCCCCACCCCGAAGCTGTCGGCGGTGATGCGCAGGAGCGCTTCGATGGAATCGCCATGATGGTGGAGATGGGGCACGAATGTCATCATGCCGATCCATTGCACCTGGCAGGCGCCCTTGTCGGCGGTTTCGAGCCACATCCCGGGGCGCAGATCCTCGATCGCCACGGGGCCTTGCGGGCCGGCAAGAAGAGTGCCCCGGGCCATCGCGGCAAAGGCAAGCTCGAAGGCGGGGATGGCGGGCGCGATCTTCACCTGATCGCTGCATTCATTGGTGAGCGGATCGAGATGCGAAACATGATACCGGCGCATCAGCATGTCGCTCTTTTGTCTGCGGAGCTTGTCGCCGGGCCGCGCCGGCCCGTGGAGCGCCCGATTGCTGGCCCGCAGGCCGAGCCCGGCAGGATGTGGGTGCGTCATGTTCGTGTTCCTTTCGGCAATTGGGATCTGTTTCGGCCCTCACCGAACCACAACGACACGATGCAGGGGAAATTCGCGAACAGCGTGGCAGAAATGTGGGAAGGATTGTCAAAGATGTGGAAACTTCGGGCAGGTGGCAGGAATGGGCAGCGGATCGGCGGACGCCGCTCTCGTGGCTGCCGGGCACAGGCTCAGGACATGATGATCCGGTGCGCGAGCGGCATGAAAAAGGGCCGCCCCTGCTGGAGCGGCCCGGCACGTGTTACCGAGGGAATCATCTTTCACAAGCAGGCCGGGCGGGTGGCCTGATTCCGGGCCCCGCTCAATGAGCGCGGTGCTTCGGGCCCGAAGCGGGTGCATTCTTCTCGCAAACATCTGCTTCATTCGTGCCTCCCTTTTTCCAGGGAAGCGCATATTCGAGATCCTGCGTTTCGCGCAATATCCAGGCAATCCAGCGTCTGTTCATTCCGTCCTCCGTCGGGCCCGCTGTCGGGTCTCCTTGATGCTTGCCCTTGTATCCGGCGCACTTGTGAATTTCTGCTCACCAGCAAGAATGAATGTGAAATGCGGCGCTCCGATGGCGCAAATCCAGTCAATTTCGACCGCCCATATTGCCGGTGCCGCGGCGCCGCCCTTTCTCCGCAAGCGGCCTGCCACGACGGGGAAAGCCTTGTTTTTCAGGGCGCATCGTTTCCTTCGGAAGGGGAAAAGGCGGAAATCCCAGCAGATTGTTTCCTGAAATGTGGCGATTTCATGGCATTTTTCCCGCCTGCCCGGCCCGCAAACACCATGCCAGGCGCCCGTGCATGACCCTCTTCGGGCCTGCCGCGGGAATCACCCTTCAAGCGCGATCGCCGAGATCAGGCGGCCGTAATCCGCTTCCCCGCGATGGACGCTGCGGCGGTAGGAATAGAAGCGCGCGGGATCGCTGTAGGTGCAGCGCCCGATCCATTCCGCTTCCCCCACGCCGGCGCTGCGCAGCCGGTGAAGAACGAAGCCCGGCAGATCGAAATGCAGCCTGTCGCCGCGGCCGCCGGCAAAAAACCGGGCATGCTCCGGATCATCAGCCAGCACCTCATCCATGAACTCGGGGCCGACCTCATAGGCCGCCTGGCTGATGCAGGGACCGACGGCCGCCACGATACGCCCGCGCCGTGCCCCGGCCGCTTCCATCGCCTCCACCGTGGCCTCCAGCACCCCCGCAAGCGCGCCTTTCCAGCCCGCATGCGCCGCCCCCACGACCCCCGCCTCCACATCCGCCAGCAGCACCGGCGCGCAATCGGCGGTGAGAATGCCGAGCGCGATCCCGGGCTCCCCGGTCACCATTGCATCGGCCTTCGGGCGATTGCCGTTCTGCCCTGCATCCGGCACCCCGTCAAAGCGCACGACCTCGGCCGAATGGATCTGATGCAGCGAAACAAGCGCCTCGGGAGCCACTCCCATCGCCTCGGCCACCCGCTCGCGATTGATGCGCACGGCTTCCTTCTGATCCGAGGATCCGGGGCCGCAATTGAGCCCCTCGAAGATCCCCGAGGAGGCCCCGCCC
>JALVEX010000107.1 GCA_027030435.1 Paracoccaceae bacterium | reverse complement strand
TCGCGCCACCGCCTGTTGCCACCCCCTTTTAGCGCCAGATCAGCGGCGCGCAATGGTCAGGGGCGGCATGTGGCGCGGGATTGGCGGCGTCAGTTGCTGTTGCCCTGCCACAGGCAGCGGTCGAAATCGTGGTATTGCAGCAGGATTTCCGGCTGATCCTTCTTCGCCAGACGTTCGCAGCCTTCAAGCGCATCCTCGCTCAGAAACGCGCCCACCGTGCCATCGCCTTCGCTGCTTATGCAGAACCACTGGCCGGGCTTCAGCTTTTCGATCATGCGCGATCCGTCGGACGTTTCCGCCGTGAAGACGAGGGTATCCGGCGAGCCGTTAACAGCGCAGATGCCCTGCGGATCGGCCGGCAGCTTGACGGTGGGCGTGGTGTTTGGAGCGGGGCTCTGCTGGGCAGTTGTTTCGGTGGCTGAGCTCTCGGTGGCTGAGCTCTCGGAGGATGCGCCCTCGGGGGCTGTCTCCGCCCCGGTCTGATCCGCGCCCTCGAAGGTCGCCAGATAGGCGATCACGTCGCGCCGGGCCTGTTCATCACGAAGCATGTATTTCATCTTGGCGCGGGCGCGCGGATCGCCCGTCTTTTTTCGCAGGTATCTGGTGGGGTTGAAGAGCCAGGCGAAGATTTCATCCTCGCTCCACACATGCCCCTTCTCTGCGAGCGCCTGCATTCCTTTCGAATAGCTGAACCCCGGCCAGGAGCCGGCGGGGCGGCCGATGATGCCGGTCAGCACCGGGCCGGTGCGGTTCTTCGCGCCCTCGCCGATCTGATGGCAACTGGCGCATTTGCGGAAGATCTTCCTGCCGGCTTCCGCATCCTGGGCGCGGGCGCTGCCGGCGATCGCGGCCATGAACGCAAGCGCCGCCGTGGCCCCTGTCAGCGTGTTTTTCATCGGTCTGCCTCCCTTGCGCATGCTTGTCCGCCTCCATGAAAGGGCACGCGAGGGGCGGTTGTCGAGTCATCTTTGGGGCGTATCCGTTCACGCTATGGTGAAGCAGAGTGTTGCCCATGTGAGGGCGATTTCCCCTAAACCGAAGGTGCGACATTCTGGCCCGGTTCGGGCGGAAGCGAAGTTCAAGGTTCAAGAAGGAGGACATGATGAAAAAGTTTGCAGCACCGGCCCTTGCCGCCGCCCTGATGATGGCGGCGCCGCAGGCCTTCGCCGAAGGGCCCCCGTTCGGCAAGCCCGAGGATCAGGCCTATGCGGCCAAGGTCTGGGCGGCGATGGAGGCGATGAACCTCGCCGGCGATCACATGATCCGCGCCTTCCCCTATGACGGCACCGATCCGCATGGCAAGATGCTGGAAACCTTCTATGCTACCGCCACAATCGAAGGCCACACCGGAGCGCTGATCGTGAAGCGCAATTTCGGCCCCGAGGGGGTGGACGCCGATCAGGTGCTCGCCGATCCGGGCAAGCATCTGGGCGCGGTCACGGTGATGTTCAAGCGCGAAGAGGGCTATGACCCCGACAATCAGGACTGGTTCTGGGCCAAGTTCCTGCCCGATGGTTCGCTCGACAAGAACCCCAAGGGCATGGCGCTCGCCGGGCGGGTGGCCAAGGGGGCCAAGAAGGGCTGCATCGCCTGCCATTCGGGCGCCGGCGGGGATGATTACATCTTCACCACCGATGCCCCGATCGGCAAGATGGGGATGAAGTGATCACCTGATGACGACGTGATCGCCTGAAGAAGAAGATTCGCAATCGGTTCAAAGGTGCACCGAAATGCAGGACTGGCGCCGCCGCTCCCCCCGGGCGGCGCCTTTTTTCTGTTCATTCTTCCCGGCCGTGCCGAGTGGGCGCGGCAATCGGAATCATCGCCAATCCTTTCAGGGGGCTTGCGCCGCAGCGCAGCGAAATTGTAGCAATGGCGCCAGGAACCGACCCCTGGAGGAGCCGCGCGATGCCCGAATTCGAGAAGATCCTCGTTGCCAACCGGGGCGAGATCGCCATCCGCATCATGCGCGCCGCCAATGAGCTGGGCAAGAAGACGGTGGCCGTCTTCGCCGAGGAAGACAAACTCGGCCTGCACCGTTTCAAGGCCGACGAGGCCTATCGCATCGGCGAGGGGATGGGGCCGGTGGCGGCCTATCTCTCGATCGAGGAGATGATCCGGGTGGCGAAGATGTCGGGGGCGGATGCGATCCATCCGGGCTATGGGCTGCTTTCGGAAAGCCCCGAATTCGTCGATGCCTGCAACGCGGCGGGGATCGCCTTCATCGGCCCGCGCGCCGAAACCATGCGCGCGCTGGGCGACAAGGCCAGCGCCCGGCGCGTGGCGATCGAAGCGGGCGTGCCGGTGATCCCGGCCACCGACGTGCTGGGCGATGACATGGAGGAGATCCGCCGCGCGGCGGAGGAGATCGGCTATCCGCTGATGCTGAAGGCAAGCTGGGGCGGGGGCGGACGCGGGATGCGCGCCATCCGCTCGCCCGAGGAGCTCGAGGAAAAGGTGCTCGAGGGGCGGCGCGAGGCGGAAGCGGCCTTCGGCAAGGGCGAGGGCTATCTCGAGAAGATGATCGAGCGCGCCCGCCATGTGGAGGTGCAGATCCTGGGCGACAAGGCCGGCGAGATCTATCACCTCTATGAGCGCGATTGCTCGGTGCAGCGGCGCAATCAGAAGGTGGTGGAGCGCGCGCCCGCGCCATACCTCACCGAGGAGCAGCGCGCCCGCCTTTGCGATCTCGGGGTCAGGATCTGCCGCCATGTGGGCTATGAAAACGCCGGCACGGTCGAATTCCTCATGGATATGGACACGGAGGATTTCTACTTCATCGAGGTCAATCCCCGCGTGCAGGTGGAGCATACCGTCACCGAGGAGGTGACGGGGATCGATATCGTCCAGGCGCAGATCAGGATCGCCGAGGGCAAGAGCCTCGCCGAGGCCACCGGCATGAAGAGCCAGGAGGAGATCCGGCTCCACGGCCACGCGCTCCAGTGCCGCATCACCACCGAGGATCCGCAAAACAACTTCATCCCCGATTACGGCCGCATCACCGCCTATCGCTCGGCCACCGGCATGGGCATCCGCCTCGATGGCGGCACGGCTTACGCCGGGGGCGTCATCACCCGCTATTATGACAGCCTGCTCGTCAAGATCACCGCCTGGGCGCCCACCCCCGAGGCGGCGATCGCGCGGATGGACCGGGCCCTGCGCGAATTTCGCGTGCGCGGGGTATCGACGAACATCGCCTTCGTCGAGAATCTCCTGCGCCACCCGACCTTCCTGAACAACGAATACACCACCCGTTTCATCGACGAGACGCCCGAGCTCTTCCGCTTCCGCAAGCGGCGCGACCGGGCCACCAAGATCCTCACATATCTCGCCGACATCACCGTGAACGGCCACCCCGAAACCGAAGGCCGCCCGCGCCCGCCCGCCCAGGCGCGCGCGCCAAGGCCGCCTCGGCCGCGGGCGGATGCGCCGCCGCCGGGCACGAAGAACCTTCTTGATGAAAAGGGCCCCGAGGCGGTGGCCGAGTGGATGGCGGGCGAAAAGCGCCTTCTGCTGACCGACACCACCATGCGCGACGGCCACCAGTCGCTCCTCGCCACCCGCATGCGCTCGCTCGACATGATAAAGGCCGCTCCCGCCTATGCGGCCAATCTTCCGGGGCTGTTCAGCGTCGAGTGCTGGGGCGGCGCCACCTTCGACGTGGCCTACCGCTTCCTGCAGGAATGCCCCTGGCAGCGCCTGCGCGACATCCGCGCGCGCCTCCCCAACATCATGACCCAGATGCTGCTGCGCGCCTCCAACGCCGTGGGCTACACCAACTATCCCGACAACGTCGTGCAGGCCTTCGTGAAACGGGCGGCCGAAACCGGGGTGGATGTCTTCCGGGTGTTTGACAGCCTCAACTGGGTCGAGAACATGCGGGTGGCGATGGATGCGGTGATCGAGGCGGGGAAGGTCTGCGAGGGCACGATCTGCTACACCGGCGATATCCTCGATCCCGATCGCGCCAAGTATGATCTGAAATATTACGTTGAGATGGGCCGTGCGCTGAAGGAAGCGGGCGCCCATGTGCTGGGGCTGAAGGACATGGCCGGCCTTCTGAAGCCCGATGGGGCGCGGGTGCTGATCCGGGCGCTGAAGGAGGAGGTGGGCCTGCCGATCCACTTCCACACCCATGATACCTCCGGCATTGCCGGGGCCACGGTGCTGGCCGCGGCCGAGGCCGGGGTGGATGCGGTGGACGCGGCGATGGATGCCTTTTCGGGCGGCACCAGCCAGC
>JALVEX010000106.1 GCA_027030435.1 Paracoccaceae bacterium | reverse complement strand
CTTTCGTGGAAGAAGCCGTTGAAGGAATTGCCCACCGAGCGCCAGAAGCCGACCGGCAGCGCGATATCGGCAAGATGGCCGTAAACGGAATAATTGGCGATCGCATAGGGCTGATCGGCGATCCCCTCCACATGGCCCTTGTCGGGGCCGGGCGGCGCGAAGCCCGAGATCCTCTGCATGGATTGCCGGGTGACGGAAGGCGCCGCAACGCGCGCCTCGAGCGCGATCGCCTTGCCGCCCTGCACCAGCCCGCGCAGCCGCGCCACCGCGGCGGGGCGGTAGAAATCATGGGCCATGTCCTCTTCGCGGCTCCACATCACCTTGACGGGCACGCCCGGCACCGCCGCCGCCACCCGCGCCGCGAGCACGGTGAAATCATATTCCGCGCGCCGGCCGAAACCGCCGCCGAGGAAGGTCGTGTGGAGGGTGATGTCATCGGCGCTGATGCCGGTGGCCTCGGCCGCCTTGTCGCGCGCCAGCACCGGGGCCTGATTGGGGCTCCAGATGGTGAGATGGCCGGTGTCGTCCAGTTGGGCGGTGGCGTTCATCGGCTCCATGCAGGCATGGGCGAGCCAGGGGAGGCGGTATTCGGCCTCCACGGCCACCGCGCCTTCGGGCGGGCTTTCGAGCGCCCGCGCGGCATCGCCATCGTCGCGCAGATGCGAATTGGCGGGGCCGTCGAGCGCGGCGGCGATCTCGGCTTCGAGCGCATCCGTCTCGCCCGGATATGCCGGCGGCTCCCACTCGATCTCCACCGCCTCGGCAGCCTGGAAGGCAAGCCATGTGTTGGTTGCGATCACCGCGATGCCGTCGCCGAGATCGACGATCTTCTCCACCCCCGCCATGCCCTCGGCGGCACCGGCATCGAAGCTCTTCATGCCCGCGCGCGCCGGATTCATCCGCACGGTGGCGAATTTCATCCCCGGCAGGGTGACATCGGCGCCGAAGGTGGCGGTGCCGGTGCATTTGGCCGCCATGTCGAGGCGGGGCATGGGGCGGCGGAGATATTTCCATTCCGAAGGCGCGCGCAGCGCCACATCGCGCACCGGATCGAGCTTCGCCGATTCCTCGGCAAGCTCACCGTAAGTTAGGGCTTGCCCGCCGGGTGCGATCACGCGGCCCGCTTCGGTGCGCAGCGTTCCGGCCGGCACGCCGAGGCGCTTCGCGGCGGCCAGCTTCAGGGTTTCGCGCGCGCTGGCGCCGGCGAAGCGCATCTTTTCGAAGCCGTCGATCATCGAGGTGGAGCCGCCGGTGACCTGCAGCGAAAGCATCTTGGGCAGGAAATCGGTGGCTTCCCGAACCTTCTTCTGCCAAGGCCTGATATCGTAATCGCGAAAGGGCAGGCCGAGCCCCATGATGGCGCCGTTGTAATAGGCTTCGGCCGGGGGGCCGTGGATTGTGGTGATCGCCTCCCAGGCCACGTCGAGCTCCTCGGCGACGAGGGCGGCGAGGGTCGTCTGGGTGCCCTGGCCCATCTCGGCGCGCGGCGTGACGATGGTCACGGCGCCGTCGCGCGCGATGATGAGCCAGGGGTTGAGCGCGGCCTTGCCCTCGCCGGGATCAAGCGGATTGGGCGGCACGCGCCAGCTTTCATAGACACCGAAGGCCACGCCCCCGGCCACTGCGGCGGAGGTGATGAGAAAGGCGCGGCGGGTGTATTTCGCGAGGCGTCCCATGGCTCAGCCCCCCCTTGCGCGCCGGGCGGCGGCGTGAATGGCGGCGCGGATGCGCGAATAGGTGCCGCAGCGGCAGAGATTGCCGGCCATGGCGGCATCGATCGCCGCATCATCTGGCGCCGGATTTGCGGCCAGCAGCGCCGCGGCCTGCATGATCTGCCCCGATTGGCAGTAGCCGCATTGCGCCACCTGATGGCGGATCCATTCCTGCTGGATCGGGGCGGGGGCGGCGGGCGTGCCGAGCCCCTCGATGGTGGTGACGGGGCCGTCCACATCCTCGAGCGCCAGTTGGCAGGCGCGCACGGCTTGTCCGCCCAGATGCACCGTGCAGGCCCCGCAGGCGCCCACCCCGCAGCCGTATTTCGTGCCGGTCAGCCCCAGCTGATCGCGCAGCACCCAAAGGAGCGGCACATCGCCGGGCAGATCGATCTCGTGGCGAGATCCGTTTACGGTGATCGTGTAGGGCATCGGATGTTCCTCGCGCAGGGGGAAGAAACGGGGAAGAAGCAGGGGAAAACATGACTGAACCGCCCGGTTCAGCCTGACACGCGCTGCACGGGCTGTCAAATCACGCCAGAAGCCCGCCGCCGGCGGCTCAGGTCACGGGCGCGCGGGCGCGGTATTCGGGGGCGTCCCAGAGGCGGTTGTTCATCACGTCGGCGATGATTTCGGCGGCTTCCTCCATATCGGCCTCGTCGAGATAGAGGGGGGTAACCCCAAAGCGCATGATGTCGGGGGCGCGGAAATCGCCGATCACGCCGCGATCGATGATCGCCTGCATGGCGGCGTAGCCCTCCTTAAAGCGGAAGCTCACCTGCGAGCCGCGCTCTTCGGGATTGCGCGGGCTCGCGAGGGTGAGCATCGGGCAGCGCGCCTCGACGCGGGCGATGAACAGCTCCGAAAGCGCGATCGCGCGGGCGCGCAGCTCGTGGATGTCCACCTCTTCCCAGATCTCGAGCGCGGCATCGAGCGCGGCAAGCTGCAGGATCGGCGGCGTGCCCACGCGCATGCGCGCGATCCCTTCGGCGGGGCGGTAATCAGGCTCGAAGGCGAAGGGTTCGGCATGGCCGAGCCAGCCCTGGAGCGCCGGGCGGATATGGCGGATATGGCGCTCGGCCACATGGATGAAGGCCGGCGCGCCGGGGCCGCCGTTGAGATACTTGTAGGTGCAGCCCACGGCGAAATCGGCATTCGCCGCCGTCACGTCCACCGGCAGCGCCCCGGCCGAATGCGCCAGATCCCAGATCGCGAGCGCGCCCTTCCGGTGGGCGCGCGCGGTAAGGGCGGCCATGTCATGGCGCCGCCCGGTGCGGTAATCGACTTCCGTCAGCAGAAGCGCGGCCAGATCCTCACCGATCGCGTCGATCTCCTCCGCCACTGCCTCGGGGCGCACGATCTTCAGCTGATGGCCCCGATCGAGCATATCGATCAGCCCCTGAGCGATATAGAGATCGGAGGGGAAATTGCCGCTGTCGCTCAGCACCACACGGCGCTCGGGGCGCAGCGAAAGCGCCGCCGAAAGCGCCTGATAGACCTTGATCGAAAGCGTCTCCCCCACGGCGACGCTCCCCTTCGGCGCGCCGATCAGCCCCGCGATGCGATCGCCCACGCAATCGGGAAGCTCCATCCAGCCGGCGCGGTTCCAGGCGCGGATCAGCATCTCGCCCCACTCCTTCTCCACCGTGCAGGAAAGCCGCTCCATGGCCTTGCGGGGCAGGGGGCCGAGGGAATTGCCGTCCATGTAGATGAGATTTTCGGGGAGGTGGAAGAAGGCGCGGGTTCTTGTGAAATCCGTCATGTGCTGCTGGGCTCCCTGCTCAGATGGCTCCGGGCGAGCCTATGAGCAAGTGATGGCCGATGACAAGGCGTCAATCACGCCACGCGCCGGTTCCTTCCTGTCATTCTCTTCCGCCCAGTTTCATCTTGGCCCAAATACTCCCGCCGGAGGCATGAAACCTTTCCGGTCCGAGCCCTGGCCGGATCTTTGGCAGATCACATCTGCCCACCGGCGATCTCGATCGCCTGGCCGTTGACGCTGCCGGCGCGCGGATCGCAGAGCCAGAGCGCGGCGGCGGCGATTTCCTCCGGGGCGAGCAGGCGGTTGTGGCGGTTGCCGGCGGCCATGCGGGCGCGGATCTCGTCTTCGCTTTTTCCGGTGGCAGCGGCGAGGCGGGCGGCGTTATCGGCCACGATCGCCGTATCCACATAGCCGGGGCAGAGCGCATTGGCGGTGACAGGCGAGCCGATCAGCTCTTCGGAAAGGGCGCGGACGAGGCCGATCAGCCCGTGCTTGGAGGCGGTGTAGGCCGGCGCGTTCCTGAGCCCCTTCAGCCCGGCGATGGAGGAAACGGCGATCACCCGCCCCCAGCCGGCGGCGCGCATCGGCTCGAGGCAGGCGCGGATGGTGAGGAAGGCGCCGTCGAGATTGGTTTCGAGGATGCGCCGCCACTCGGCGAGGGTGGTTTTCGCCAGCGGCCGGCCCTCGGCGATGCCGGCATTGGCCACGCAGATATTGATCGCGCCGCGCGCCGCGATGGCTGCCGAAACGGCGGCGGTGACGCTCTCTT
>JALVEX010000105.1 GCA_027030435.1 Paracoccaceae bacterium | reverse complement strand
CGGCTGTGGTATTTCCTGGCACTGCTGGTCTTTTACCTCGCCTTCACCAAGGTGAGCCAGATCGCGCTCGATCGGCTGATGCGGCGCCTCAACCGCGGCCAGGCCACGCTTGGCGGGCAAACCGGCGGGGCCATGTCATGACCTGCTGGGAAACGCTCCATGCCTACGGGCTGCGCGCGCTCGGCATCGGCGAGCGCCTGCTGCCGCGCTCGGATTTCGATCTCTGCCAGCAATTCGTGCTGATCGGCTCGGGGCTGTTGTGGAACATCTATTTCGCCGTCTTCGCGCTGTTCTTCGGCTTCTTTCTCGCCACCGCCCTCAGCCTTGGCAAGGCATCGCGGCGCTGGTGGATCAGGAAGCCTTCCGAGCTGTTCGTCTTCGTCTTTCGCGGCTCGCCGCTGTTCATCCAGTTCTTCCTCTTCTACGAGGCCTTCGTGCTCCTGCCGAAGATGGGCTTCAACATCCCCCTCGGCTTCACCGAGATCACCGTGGAAACCGGCTGGCTCACCCGCGCCTGGCTCGGGGCGCTGATCGTTCTGATCCTCAACACCGCCGCCTATTCGGGCGAGATCTTCTTCGGGGCGCTGAAATCGATCCCGAAGGGCGAGATCGAGGCCGCCGATGCCTATGGCCTTTCGGGCTGGAAGCGCTTTCGCCGCATCATCTGGCCCACCATGCTGCGCCTTGCCTGGCCCGCCTACACCAACGAGGCGATCTTCATGCTGCATGCCACGACACTCGTGTTCTTCGCCTCCTTCCCCGCCTGGCGTCAGGAGGGCGACGCGCTCTATTACGCCAATTACTTCGCCGACAAGACCTTCAATCCCTTCATCCCCTACCCGATCTTCGCGCTCTATTTCATCATCCTCACGCTGACGATCACCTACGTCTTCGGCCGCATCAACCGCCGGCTCAACCGCCACCTGCCCCAGGAAGAGCACATGCGCCTGAAATACCGTCCGAAATTCATCCGCTGAGCCCGGAGGCATTCCGATGACCAACCTCCTGATCCCGCCCACGATCCGCGTTGCCGCCTGCGACCTCAATGGCCAGATGCGCGGCAAGCGCCTGCCCGCCGATTACGCCGAGAAGCTTGATTCCGGCGCCGTGCGCCTGCCCCTTTCGGCGCTCAATGTGGATATCCGCGGGCTGGATATCGCCGAAAGCCCGCTGGTGTTCGAGAGCGGCGACAGCGACGGGATGCTGCTGCCCACCGGGCGCGGCCCCGTGCCCATGCCCTGGCTCGAGCACCCCTCGGTGCTCTACCCGATGGCGCTTTACCATGATGACGGCACCCCCTTTGCCGGCGATCCCCGCCATGCGCTTGCGGCGGTGCTCGATCGCTACGCCGCGCGCGGGCTCACGGTGATCGCCGCCACCGAGCTCGAATTCACCCTTGTCGATGACACCACCGGCCTGCCCATGCCCCCCCTCGATCCGCTGAGCGGCCACCGGCTGCACGCAGGCGATGTTGTCTCGCTCGAAGCGCTCGATGCCTTCGATGCCTTCTTTTCCGATCTCTACGCCGCGGCCGAGGCCATGGGCATCCCCGCCCAGGCGGCGATCTCGGAAAGCGGCGTGGGGCAGTTCGAGATCAACCTCGCCCACCGCGAGGCGATGCGCGCGGGCGATGATGCCTGGCTCTTCAAGCGGCTGATCCGCGGCATGGCGCGAAAGCACGGGCTTTGCGCCACCTTCCTCGCCAAGCCCTACCCGGAGGATGCGGGCAACGGCATGCATGTGCATTTCTCGCTGATCGACGAGGCAGGCCGCAACATCTTCGATGACGGCACGGCGAAGGGCACCCCCGCGCTCGGCCACGCCATCGCCGGCTGCCTCGAGGCGATGGCGCCGAGCACGCTCGTCTTCGCACCCCACGCCGTGAGCTACGAGCGCTTCCGCCCCGGCTCCCACGCCCCCACCGGAATCGCCTGGGCGCATGAAAACCGCACCGCGGCGATCCGCGTGCCCGGCGGCGCGCCAGCCGCACGGCGCATCGAGCACCGCGTGGCCGGCGCGGATGTGAACCCCTACCTCCTGCTCGCCGCCATTCTCGGCGCGGCGCTCGCCGGCCTCGAGGACGGCCACGAGCCTCCTGCGCCGCTTACGGGCAACATCTATGAAGCCGACATCCCCCGCATCCCCGCCACCTGGGATGAGGCGATCCGCGCCTTCGGCGAGAGCGATCTGATGGCGCGCATCCTGCCGCGCGAACTGATCCGCAACCTCGTGCTCACAAAGCAGCAGGAGCTTGCCGATATCTCCGATCTGCCGCGCGAGGAGCAGGTGAAGCTCTATCTCGAGCGCGTCTGAGCTCCGCCGGCCACGCACCCCCCGCCGGCGCCTTCACCCCCCCTTGCCCGCCCGCGCGGGCTCGGCTAGGGTCCGGGCAAAACCGATCAGGTGATTGATGAAAATCGGAATTCTGCAATGCGGCCATGCCGCGCCCGAGGTGCTCGCCGAGCACGGCGATTATACCGACATGTTCCAGCGCCTGCTCGCGGGCCACGGCTTCGAATTCGCCACCTGGGATGTGGTGGACATGGATTTCCCCCCCGGCCCCCATGCCGCCGATGGCTGGCTTCTCTCGGGCTCTCGCCACGGGGTCTATGAAGATCTTCCCTTCATCCCCCCGCTCGAGGATTTCATCCGCGAGGCGCATCGCGAAAAGGTGCCGATGGTGGGCATCTGCTTCGGCCACCAGATCATCGCCCGCGCCCTTGGCGGGCGGGTGGAGAAATTCGATGGCGGCTGGGCCATCGGCCACCACACTTACGATTTCGAAGGGCTCGGAAAAGTGGCCGTCAATGCCTGGCACCAGGATCAGGTGATCGAGCCGCCCGCCGGCGCGCGCACCATCGCACGGAGCGATTTCTGCCGCCACGCGGGGCTCGCGGTCGGCGATCACATCTACACCGTCCAGCCCCATCCCGAATTCTCCTCGCCCCTGATCGGCGAATACCTGAAGCTGAGGCGGAACGAGCCGGGCTATCCGCCCGAGGTGATGGACGCCGCCGCCACCCGCCTCGATGCCCCCATCGACAGCGCGAAGCTCGGCGCCGAGATCGCCCGCTTCTTCCTTGAGCACGGAAAACATGAAGAGGCCCCCAATGGCTGACTGGAAAGAGAAACTCCCCGAAGCGGCGCGCGAATATCTCGCCGGCCACCGGCTTGACGAGGTGGAGTGCATCATCTCCGATCTGCCCGGCATCGCGCGCGGCAAGGCGATGCCGGCAAGCAAGTTCGCCACGCAAAAGCGCTTCTACCTCCCCAATTCGATCTTCTTCCAGACGATCACCGGCGATTGGGCGGAAGCGGCCGGCGAAGGCGGCTTCACCGAGCCCGACATGATCCTCACCCCCGATTTCTCCACCGCCGCCGCCGCCCCCTGGACGGGCGACTGGACCCTCCAGGTGATCCATGACGCCTCCGATCAGGCGGGCAAGCCGATCCCCTATGCGCCGCGCAATGTGCTGAAGCGCGTGGTGGAGCTCTACCGCAAAAAGGGGCTCGAGCCGATCGTCGCCCCGGAGATGGAATTCTATCTCGTGGCCCGCAACACCGATCCCACCCAGCCGATCGAGCCGCCGATGGGGCGCTCGGGGCGCAAGGCGGCGGCGCGCCAGGCCTATTCGATGTCGGCCGTCGATGAATACGGCCCCGTGATCGACGACATCTACGATTTCGCCGAAGCCATGGGCCTCGAGATCGACGGCATCACCCAGGAAGGCGGCGCCGGCCAGATCGAGATCAACCTGCGCCACGGCGATCCGGTGAAACTGGCCGATGAGGTCTTCTATTTCAAGCGGTTGATCCGCGAGGCGGCGCTCCGGCACGATTGCTTCGCCACCTTCATGGCCAAGCCGATCGAGGGCGAGCCCGGCAGCGCCATGCACATCCACCATTCGGTGGTGGATCGCGAAACCGGGCAGAACATCTTCTCCGGCCCACAGGGCGGCGAAACCGATGCCTTCTTCCATTTCATCGCCGGGCTGCAAAACCACCTGCCCTCGGTGATCGCGGTGCTCGCGCCCTACGTCAACAGCTACCGCCGCTACGTGAAGGATCAGGCCGCGCCGATCAATCTCGTCTGGTCGCGCGACAACCGCACCGCCGGCATCCGCATCCCCATATCGGGCCCCGAAAGCCGGCGCATCGAAAACCGCCTCGCCGGGATGGACTGCAACCCCTATCTCGGCATCGCCGCCAGCCTCGCCTGCGGCTATCTCGGCCTGAGGGAGGAAAAGCGC
>JALVEX010000104.1 GCA_027030435.1 Paracoccaceae bacterium | reverse complement strand
ATCAAGGGCGCCGAGATCGACGGCGTTCTGCCCGAATTCGAGAATATCGCCGATGGCAGCTATCCGGTTTCGCGCAAGCTCTACTTCTACATCAAGAAGGCGCATGTGGGCGTGGTGCCGGGGATCCAGGAATATGCCGCGCTGTTCCTCTCCGACAAGATGATGGACGAGGACGAGGGCGCGCTGATCGAGAAGGGGCTGATCCCGCTCCCCGAGGACGAGCTCGAGGCGATGCGCGCGCGCGTGGAGACGCTCGAGGAGATGACGGGCGAGGGCTTGCACTAGCCAGGTTCGCCTGAAGAATTGAGGAAGGGCCGGGGCACCCCGCGCGGCGCGCCGGCCCGCAACACGGAGTGAGCGCATGGGCGCGAAGCTTTTTCTGGCAGTTCTGGCGCTGGCCGCCTTCGCCTATCTGATGGCGCGCGCGCGCGCTTCGCGGGCCGCCGGCGGGGCGGGGGCGGCGCGCTTCCATTCCCGCCCCGGCCAGCACGGGCTCTATGCCGCGCTGATGGTCCTGATCGCGGGCTGGGGGATCCTTTTCGCCGCCGGGCTGGCCTCCGAAATCCTGATCGATCATCTGCTTGACAGCGAAATCCTGCGCCTTGCGCCCGGAATGGGAGCGATCGAGCGCGCGCTTGTCATCTCCGACGCCGAGGCGCTGGCCACCGGCGCGGTTTCCTCCACCGATGACGCGCTGCGCCAGCAGATCGCCGCCTCCTTCGCGCGCTGGCGTTTCTGGCAGGTCTGGGGGCTTTCGGCGCTGGTGCTCGGCGCCGCCTCGCTTGCGCTCCTGCTGGCGCTTGCGCGCATCCGCCCCGATTTCCGCGCCCGCAACCGCGCCGAGCGCATCCTGCGCCGCGGGCTTGGCGTGATGGCGCTGATTGCCGTGCTCACGACCATCGGCATCGTGCTCTCGCTGGTGTTCGAAACCTTCTCCTTCTTCGCCAATATCGGCTGGCGGATCGACAAGTTCCTCTTCGGCACCAACTGGACCCCCCTCTCCGGCGTGATGGAAGGCCGCCTCGATCCCGATCGCGTGGGCGCGCTGCCGCTTTTCACCGGCACCTTCCTCATCACCCTCATCGCCATGCTGGTGGCGGTGCCGGTGGGGCTGTTCGCGGCGATCTATCTTTCCGATTTCGCCGCCCCGCGCACCCGCGCCATCGTCAAGCCCATGCTGGAGATCCTCGCCGGCATCCCCACGGTCGTCTATGGTTTCTTCGCGGCGCTCACGGTGGCGCCCCTGCTGCGCGACTGGGGGGCCTCGCTCGGGCTTTCCGTGGCCAGCGAATCGGCGCTCGCGGCCGGGGTGGTGATGGGGATCATGATCATCCCCTTCATCTCCTCGCTCTCCGACGACGTGATCAACGCCGTGCCCCAGGCCCTGCGCGACGGCTCCTACGGCCTCGGCGCGACAAAGGCCGAAACCATCCGCCACGTGGTGCTGCCCGCGGCGCTGCCGGGGATCGTCTCGGCGATGCTGCTGGGCATGAGCCGGGCGATCGGGGAAACCATGATCGTGGTGATGGCGGCGGGGCAGGGGGCGAATTTCACCTTCAACCCGCTCGAGGCGGTCACCACCGTCACGGTGCAGATCGTGATGCTGATTACCGGCGATACGGAGGCCAGCACCGCCGCCGGCCCCGCCTTCGCGCTCGGCTTCACGCTGTTCTGCATCACGCTCCTGATGAATTTCGCCGCGCAGCGGATCGTCAACCGCTTCCGCGAAGCCTATGATTGAGGAAGGCTGGATCATGAGTGAAAAACCTGCAGGCAAGGCCGCCGGTTACTTCCAGTCCCCCGAGGCATTGCGCCGGCTGAAGCGGCGCAAGCGCGCCGAGAAGCGGCTGAAGGCCTACGGGATCGCCGCCATCGCCATCGCCGCGCTGGCGCTGGTGGCATTGCTTTCCTCGGTGATCTCCAAGGCCGGCGGCGCGGTGACGGAGAGCTACCTCACCCTGCCGGTGCGCCTCGATGCCAAGGTGATCGACCCGGAGGGCACGAAGGATCCCGCCGTGATCCGGCGCGCCGATTTCGCCAAGCTGGTGAAGCGGGCGCTGAGGGAGCGTTTCGGCGCCGTGAAGGGGCGAAAGGCGAAGCGCGCGCTCTACGGGCTGGTTTCCACCGGTGCCGCTTTCGATCTCGCGCGCCACGTGGCCGCGCACCCGGATCTGATCGGCCAGGAAATCCGCTTCGATCTGCTGGCCTCCGACATCGCCGATCTTTACCTGAAGGGCGCCTACGGGGAGCTTGAGGAGATCCCCGTGAAAGGCGATCTCGCGATCACGGCCGATGGCAAGGAAATGGTGCTTGAAGCGCGGCCCGAGGATTTCGCGGCGGCGCTTCAGGTGGTGCGCGCGGGGCTTCTTCGCGAGGCGGCGCGCCTCACCCGCCGCGCGGCGCGCGAGGAAAGCGCGGTGGCGGTGTTCAGGAGCCGCGCGAAAAGCACAGAGGATGCGGCGCTGCGCGAGAAAAACGAGGCCGAGGCCGCGCGCCACGAAGCGTTGCGCGAGAAATATCTCGCAGGGGCACGCGATCTCGAAGCCCGCGCGGCGGGGGGAGAAGCCGCCGAAACCCTCGATGAGGACGCCCCCTCGCTCTTCATCGTGGCTTCGGGCGGCTGGCTGCGCCTCACCGAGATCGGCCCCAAAAGCGCGCGCGCCATCCCCTATGCGCCGCTCGGGGAGATGTTCGGCGGCGAAATCCGCCTCGGGCCGGGGGAGTGGCGGCTCATGGTCAATCCGCTGCCCGAGGGCGCGCGCAAGGTGAGCGATCGCCAGATCGTCTGGCTCGAGCAGTTGCGCGGCGCGGGGGCGGTGAAACAGGTGCTCAACACCCGCTTCCTCACCGCCTCCGATTCGCGCGAGCCCGAGCTTGCCGGCATCCGCGGCGCGATCATGGGCTCCTTCTGGCTGATGCTGGTGACCTTCGCGCTCGCCTTCCCGGTGGGGGTGTTCGGCGCCATCTATCTCGAGGAATTCGCTCCGAAGAACCGCCTCACCGCCCTGATCGAAATCAGCATCAACAATCTCGCCGCCGTGCCCTCGATCGTGTTCGGCCTTCTCGGGCTGGCGCTGTTTCTCGGGGTGTTCGGCGTGCCGCGCTCCTCGCCGCTCGCGGGCGGCATCGTGCTGGCGCTGATGACGCTGCCGACCATCATCATCGCCGCGCGCGCCGCGCTCAGGGCCGTGCCCCCCTCGATCCGCGAGGCGGCGCTCGGGGTGGGGGCCTCGCGCCTGCAGGCCACCTTCCACCACGTGCTGCCGCTCGCCATGCCCGGCATCCTCACCGGCACCATCATCGGCATGGCCCAGGCGCTCGGCGAAACCGCGCCGCTCATTCTGATCGGCATGGTGGCCTTCATCGTCGATGTGCCCCAGGGCATAACCGACAGCGCCACCGCGCTTCCGGTGCAGATCTACCGCTGGTCCGATTTCCCCGAACGCGCCTTCGAGGCGCGCACCGCCGCCGCGATCCTGGTGCTGCTTCTCTTCCTCGTGGTGATGAACGGGCTTGCGATCCTGCTCAGGAAACGCTTCGAACGGCGCTGGTAGGAGAACCGACATGAACGAAACCGCAATGAAGGAGGCCGAAATGGCCGCGAAAGCGCAGGCAGAACAGGCGGAGAAGGCCGATCAGGGCGATCAGGCGCAGGCCGGCGAAGGGGTGAAGATCACCGCGCGCGGGGTGAATGTCTGGTATGGCGAGAACCACGCCATCAGGGATGTGAACGTGGATATCGACGACAAGACCGTCACCGCATTCATCGGCCCCTCGGGCTGCGGCAAATCCACCTTCCTGCGCTGCCTCAACCGCATGAACGATACCATCGAGATCTGCCGCGTGGCGGGGCGGATCGAGATGGACGGGCAGGATATCTACGCCCCGGAGGTGGATCCGGTGCTCCTGCGCGCGCGCGTCGGCATGGTGTTCCAGAAGCCCAACCCGTTTCCGAAATCGATCTACGAGAATGTCGCCTACGGGCCGCGCATCCACGGGCTGGCGAAGGATCGCGCCGAGCTTGACGGGATCGTGGAGAAATCCCTGCGCCGCGCGGCGCTCTGGGACGAGGTGAAGGATCGCCTCTCCGCCCCCGGCACCGGGCTTTCGGGCGGCCAGCAGCAGCGCCTGTGCATCGCCCGCGCCATCGCCACCTCGCCTGAGGTGCTCCTGATGGACGAGCCCGCGAGCGCGCTTGATCCCATCGCCACCGCCCAGATCGAGGAGCTGATCGACGAGCTGCGCGAGAA
>JALVEX010000103.1 GCA_027030435.1 Paracoccaceae bacterium | reverse complement strand
ACGGATGCCCTGGCCGATGCCGGGATCGATGTGGATGGCCTCATGTTCGAAGGCTCCTACGGGCGCAGCACGATGGAATATTACGATGGCTTCATCTTCGGCTTCTACGCCCCCGGCGCGCCGGCCATGCCGCCGGTGGCCTCGGGCGGGCGCTATGATGCGCTGGTGCGCGCGCTCGCGCGGGAAGGGGGCTGCCCGGCGGTGGGCGGCGTGATCCGGCCCGGCCTGATGCTTGAGGTGCGGGAGGGGATGGCATGAGCGTGAAGCTTGGCGTGCCCTCCAAGGGCCGGCTGATGGAAAAGACCTTCGACTGGTTCGCCGAGCGCGGCGTGAAGCTCGGGCTGAGCGGCTCTTCGCGCGAATATGCGGGGCATGTGCAAGGGATCGAGGGGGTGGAACTGGTGCTGCTGGCGGCTTCGGAGATACCGCGCGAGCTTGCGGCCGGGCGCATCCATCTCGGGGTGACGGGCACCGATCTGGTGCGCGAGAAGCTCGCCCGCTGGGAGGCGCAGGTGGAGGAACTGCGGCCCATGGGCTTCGGGCACGCCGATCTGGTGCTGGCGGTGCCGGCGGCCTGGGTGGATGTGAGCACGCTTGACGATCTCGACGCGGTTGCGGCGCAGTTTCGCGCCCGCCACGGCTTCCGGCTGCGCATCGCCACAAAATATCACCGGCTGGTGCGCGAATTCCTGCGCGAAGCCGGCGTGGCCGATTACCGGCTGGTGGACAGCCAGGGCGCCACGGAGGGCACGGTGAAGAACGAAACCGCCGAGGCGATCGCCGATATTACCTCGACGGGCGAAACCCTGCGCGCCAACCATCTGAAGGTGCTGGAGGACGGCCTGGTGCTGCGCTCGCAGGCGACGCTTCTGCGAAGCCGGGCCGGGGCGGGGGACGAGGGCGTGATGGCGGAACTGCTGGAAAGGCTCGAAGCCGGGCCGCTGGCGGAGTGATGGAGGCCGCCTCGCGGCGGCGCCTCCGGCGGGAGTATTTTCACCAAGATGAAGGGGCTATCTGAGGCCCATGTCGGCGAGCGCATTCGCGAGATCGGGGGGGAGTGCCGGCTCCGCGCTGCGGCTCTCGGGGAGGTCCGGCGGGGCGTCCTTTGCCTCGAGATAGCGCCAGCCCTGGAAGGCGCGCCGGGGGGCGGGCATCGTACGGATGATTTCCGGATCCATCACGATGGCGCAGCGGCGGATGCCGTCTTCTCCGATCACCTCTTCGAGCCGCAGGATGCGCTGACGGGCGCGGATCTGCCCCTTGATCACCCAGTAGAGCGAGCCGCCTTCAAGGAGTTCCTTCTCGCGTTTCGGCCACATGCGGGTGATGTGGCGCGGGGGCTGGGGCGCGCCTTTCGCCTTCATGCGGGCGCGATATTCGGCGAGATGCTCGACGGATTCGATCCCGACACAGAGCTTCACGAGATTTAGCGTGCCTGTCACCATTTGCCCCCAGATGTGCTATGATATCACGCAAAGCATAGCCGATCCCGGCGGGGAAGCAATTGACCGGGCGGCTCACTGCGCGTATTCAGATGATCTTCTGCCAATACGGGATGACGAGATGAGCCGATTCACCGCGCCGATTGCCGAACAGATCTGGGACATGAAATACCGTCTGAAGGAGCAGGGCAAGCCTGTGGATCAGACGGTCGAGGATACCTGGCGGCGTGTGGCGCGCGCGCTGGCGGCGGTCGAGGAGGAGCCGGAGGCGTGGGAGGAGAAATTCTACGCCGTTCTCGAGGATTTCCGGTTTCTGCCCGCAGGGCGCATCATCGCCGGGGCCGGCACCGCGCGCTCGGTGACGCTGTTCAACTGCTTTGTCATGGGCACCATCCCCGATGACATGGGCGGGATATTCGAAAACCTCAAGGAAGCCGCGCTTACCATGCAGCAGGGCGGGGGGGTTGGGTTCGATTTCTCCACCATCCGCCCGCGCGGCGCGGATGTGAAAGGGGTTGGCGCCGATGCCTCGGGGCCGCTTTCCTTCATGGATGTGTGGGATGCCATGTGCCGCACCATCATGAGCGCGGGCTCGCGCCGCGGCGCCATGATGGCCACCATGCGCTGCGACCATCCCGACATCGAGGATTTCATCACCGCAAAGCGCGATCCGGCGCGGCTGCGCATGTTCAACATGAGCGTGCTGGTGACGGATGATTTCATGGCGGCCGTGAAGGCGGGCCGAGGCTGGGATCTGAAATTCGGCGGCAGGATCTACCGCACCGTGGAGGCGCGCGATCTTTGGAACCGGATCATGCAATCGACTTACGATTTCGCCGAGCCCGGCGTGATCTTCATCGATCGCATCAACGCCATGAACAACCTTCGCTATTGCGAAACCATCGCCGCCACCAACCCCTGCGGCGAGCAGCCGCTGCCGCCCTATGGCGCCTGTCTGCTCGGTTCGGTCAATCTCGCGAAGCTGGTGCAGGATCCTTTCGGGGCGGGCGCGCGGCTTGACAGCGAGGCGCTCGCCGATCTCGTGCGCACGGCCGTGCGGATGATGGACAACGTGGTGGACGCCTCGCGCTTTCCGCTCCCGCAGCAGGAGGAGGAGGCGAAGAACAAGCGGCGCATCGGGCTCGGGGTCACGGGGCTTGCCGATGCGCTCCTGATGCTGGGCCTGCGCTATGGTTCGGATGCGGCGGTGACTCAGACAGAGGCCTGGATGAAGGAAATTGCCCGCGCCGCCTATCTCGCGAGCACGGAGCTTGCGCGCGAAAAGGGCCCCTTCCCGCTGTTTGACGCGGAGAAATACCTCGCCGGCGCCTTCTTCGAGCATATGGACGAGGATGTGAAGGAGGCCATCCGCACCCATGGCATCCGCAATGCGCTCCTCACCTCGATCGCGCCGACCGGCACCATCAGCCTCCTGGCGGGCAATGTTTCGAGCGGGATCGAGCCGGTCTTTGCCTACAGCTACACCCGCAAGGTGCTCCAGCCCGACGGCACCCGCACCGAGGAGGAGGTGGTGGATTACGCGGTGGCGCTCTGGCGCGAGAAATTCGGCGATGCGCCGCTTCCCGATCATTTCGTCAATGCCCAGACGCTCACCCCCCGCGATCACGTGAGGATGCAGGCGGCGGCGCAGAAATGGGTGGATTCCAGCATCTCGAAAACCATCAACTGCCCCGAGGACATCTCCTTCGAGGATTTCAAGAACATCTATCTCGAGGCTTACGAAACCGGCTGCAAGGGCTGCACCACCTACCGGCCCAATGAGGTGACGGGCTCGGTGCTTTCGGTCAGCGAGGAGAGCGAGAAGGCCCCCGAGGCCGACAGCGGCGCCGATGTCGTCTATATCTCCGAGCCGCTCGATCGCCCCCAGGCGCTCGAGGGCCAGACCTACAAGCTCAAATGGCCCGGCAGCGAGCACGCGATCTACATCACCATCAATGACGTGGTCCTGAACGGCCACCGCCGCCCCTTCGAGGTGTTCATCAACTCAAAGAACATGGAGCATTTCGCCTGGACGGTGGCGCTCACGCGGATGATCTCGGCCGTGTTCCGGCGCGGGGGCGACGTGAGCTTCGTGGTGGAGGAGCTGAAGGCGGTGTTCGATCCGCGCGGCGGGGCATGGATGGAGGGCAATTACATCCCCTCGATCCTGGCCGCGATCGGCGGCGTGATCGAGCGCCACCTGATCAACATCGGCTTCATCGAGGGCGAGGGGATGGGGCTCAAGAGCGATCCGAGGGCCGAGGTGATGGCAGTGGGCGAAGCTCCGCGCGGGCAGGCCTGCCCGGCCTGTGGGCAATATGGAATGAGGATGATCGAGGGCTGCATGACCTGCCCGAGCTGCGGCCACAGCAAATGCGGCTGAGGATTGCCCTGTGAGGCATGACGAGCCCCCCGATTTCAGCCGCCTGCCGCCGCCCGAAGATGATGGCGGGGCGGCGCATCTTCCGGGAAGCAAACTGCCCGATATCGCCTTGCCGGCAACCGATGGCACGGATGTGAACCCCGCCCGCCTGCCCGGCCGCACGATCCTCTATGCCTATCCGATGACAGCCCGCCCCGGCATCCCCCTCCCCGACGGGTGGGACATGATCCCCGGCGCGCGCGGCTGCACGCCGCAGGCCTGCGCCTTTCGCGATCATGCGGCCGAACTTGCGGCTTGCGGCGTCGATGCGCTCTTCGGCCTCTCCGTACAGGATCGCGATTATCAGCGCGAGGCCGCCCTGCGGCTGCATCTGCCCTTTCCGCTTCTGAGCGATCACGGCCTCGCCTTCGCCCGCGCCCTTTCGCTTCCGCTGATGGAAGTG
>JALVEX010000102.1 GCA_027030435.1 Paracoccaceae bacterium | reverse complement strand
ACATGGATCAGACCAAGGTGATGGAGGGCCGCATGGTGCGCATCCTCACCTGGTATGACAACGAATGGGGCTTCTCCAACCGCATGAGCGATACCGCCGTCGCAATGGGGAAGCTGATCTGATGGCATCCGGCTCTTGAAGACAGGCAGGGCCGGGCCCGAACATCGGCCCGCCCTGCCTGTTGCTCTCGCCCTGGCTGAACCGCCATGCCAGTTTGAAAATCAAATGGGACGGCAGCAGGGGTGAAGTCATGGTATTTTGGGTAATGATGTTGCTCGGGTTTCTGGTGCTGAGTGCTCCGGCCCTGGCAGGAATCTCCGTTGCCAGATCAGGCAACGAGGTTTGCATGAAGCGCTGGAGAGTTGGCCTGCTCATCTATGGTATGGTGCTTCTGGTGGCATGGGCGGCGGCATTCTTCATCGGATATGCCGGCTTTGCAATCTCCGGGGGAAATCCGGCAATTTACCAGCTTTTGGCCCTGGCCTTCATCATGAGTTCGCCTTTCCTTCTGGCTGCGATCGTCAACCTGTTTGCAGCCAGAATATTGAAAGGGAAGCTATCTCGATAATCCGCCTGCCGCGTCATCGGAAAAACAGCGGACAGGCCGTCCGTTTCACCCTGGCCAACATTGATGAAACATGCCCGGTGGTGCGCGGCGGGGGGCGATGATAAAGAGACGCAGCACTCGCACCAACCTTTGCAAAAGGAGCCAACATCCGATCATGAGCGAGAAACTCCATATCATCGGCGGCGGCATGGCGGGCGCGGAAGCCGCCTGGCAGGCGGCGCGGATGGGCGTGCCGGTGGTGCTCCACGAGATGCGTCCGGCGGTGAAGACCTTCGCCCACAGGACAGGCGATCTCGCCGAGATGGTCTGCTCCAATTCGCTGCGCTCGGATGATGACGAGCAGAACGCCGTGGGCCTGCTGCACTGGGAGATGCGCGAAGGCAAGGGGCTCATCATGCAGGCCGCGGACGCCAATCGCCTGCCCGCCGGCGGCGCGCTCGCGGTGGATCGCGAGGGCTTTTCGCGCCATGTGACGGAGGCGATCCGCGCCCATCCCCTGATCGAGATCGAAACCGGCGAGATCACGGCGCTACCCGAAGAAGGCCGCTGGATCATCGCCACCGGACCGCTCACCTCGAACGCGCTCGCCCAATCGATCCGCGCCGCCACCGGCACCGAGGCGCTCGCCTTCTTCGATGCCATCGCCCCGATCGTGCATGCCGACAGCATCGACATGTCGATCGCCTGGAAGCAATCGCGCTACGACAAGGGCGAAACCGAGGCCGAGCAGAAGGCCTACATCAACTGCCCGATGAACCGCGAGGAATACGAAGCCTTCATCGATGCCCTGCTGGCGGCGGAAAAGACGGAATTTCACGAGGGCGAAACCGATGCCGCCCCCACCCCCTATTTCGATGGCTGCCTGCCGATCGAGGTGATGGCCGCGCGCGGGCGCGAAACGCTCCGCCACGGGCCGATGAAGCCGGTGGGGCTGACCAATCCCCACAGGCCCGATGAAAAGCCATATGCCGTGGTGCAGCTGCGCCAGGACAACGCGCTCGGCACGCTCTACAACATGGTCGGATTCCAGACGAAAATGAAGCACGGCGCGCAGAAGGAAGTGTTTCGCATGATCCCGGGCCTTGGCGCGGCGCGTTTCGCCCGCCTCGGCGGCATTCACCGCAACACCTTCATCAATTCCCCCACCCTGCTCGATCGCCGGATGCGCCTCAGATCGCGCCCCAACCTGCGCTTCGCCGGGCAGATCACCGGGGTCGAAGGCTATGTGGAAAGCGCGGCGATGGGGCTTCTCGCGGGCCGTTTCGCGGCGGCCGAGATTCTCGGGCGCGCCCTCCCCGACGTGCCGCAGGACAGCGCCATGGGCGCGCTCGTTCACCACATCACCGGGGGCGCGGATGCGAAGACCTTCCAGCCGATGAACGTCAATTTCGGCCTCTTCCGCCCGCTCGACGAGCCGGTGAAAGGCGGGCGGCGGGGGCGGCGCGAGCGCTACAAGGCCTATACGGACCGCGCCAAGGCGGCCTGGCGGGAATGGCTCGCGGACCAGTGAACCCGCGTGCCCGGCAATTCTGTTAAGCAGGGGCTCTGCCCCTGCACCCCGGGATATTTATGGACCAATGATGACAGTTTGGATTGTCATTTTACAGAAGGGTTTCTAGGTATCCTGCATGCGCACGCGCTTTGCTCCCTCGCCCACCGGGCCCCTGCATCTGGGCCATGCCTTTTCGGCCATGGTCGCGCATGACATGGCGCGGGCGGCGGGCGGGGAATTTCTGCTCAGGATCGAGGATATCGATCAGAGCCGGGCACGGCCCGAATGGGAGGCGGCGATATTCGAGGATCTTTCATGGCTCGGGATCCACTGGAGCGAGCCGGTGCTGCGCCAGTCGCACCGGCTGCCGGCCTATGAGCGCGCGCTGATGCAGCTGGCGCGCTTCGGGCTTATTTACCCCTGCGCCTGCCGGCGGCGCGATATCGAGGCGGCGCTCGAAGCCCCCCAGGAGGGCGCCCTGCCCCTTGGCCCCGACGGGCTGATCTATCCCGGCACCTGCCGGGGGCGCTCCATGAGCGATCGGGATGAGGGCGATGCGCTGCGCCTCGACATGGCCCGCGCCATGGCGCTGATCGGCGGGGAGATCACCTTCGAGGAGACCGGGCCCGAGCATGAGGGCAACCACCGCTTTACCACCGAAGAGATGATCGCCGGTGTGGGCGATGTGGTGCTGGCGCGGCGCGGGATGGGCACCTCCTATCACCTCGCGGTGGTGGTGGATGACGCCGCGCAGGGGATCAGCCATGTGGTGCGGGGGGCAGATCTTTTCGAGGCCACCGCGATCCATGTGCTTCTGCAGCGCCTTCTGGCGCTGCCTACGCCGGCCTATCACCACCACCGGCTGATCCGCGACGAAAACGGCCGGCGGCTTGCCAAGCGCGACGACGCCCGCGCCATCGCCCGCTACCGCGCCGAAGGGGCGAGCCCGGATGACATCCGCGCGATGGTGGGGCTTCAGGCCAACACCCCAAACGGTTCGAGCCGATCATTGGCAAGGAGCAGGAGTCCGAGTGAAGGGTGATTGCGCCCCACCACACAATTGACTCCCCGAATGAAACGGCATAGCTCATTCCACCTGCCAGGCATGGAGATCTGAAAGATCAGGCGGTTGTGCTCATGCAATTGGGGATCAATCAATGCGGCAAAGCGGGAGGATCATCACGTGAGGATCGGGTATGCAACGTTCTGCGTTGCGCCTGCGATTGATTCCACGGCCCGACCGGCTTGGGATCTGCTTCCGGGCGGTGCACAGTTCCAGCTGCTGCGTGAGTCGGTAAATGCCATTGAAAATCAGCCGAAATTCACCGTTCTGACGGATCAGGACACGCCATTCGGATTTTCCTTCGCGGATACGGAAATCGAGCGCCGGCCCGTCAACAGGCAGGAAATGATGCTTGAGCGCACGCGCCGCCAGGCCGGTTTTCTGGAGAAGGCAATCCACGAACGCCCGGTCGTATTTGCAGATACGGACATGCTCCTGATCTCGCCCCTGGGGGAGCTTTTCAGGCAGGATTTCGATATCGCCCTGACAGTTCGAAACAGGGCCGACATGCCCATCAACGGCGGCCTGATCCTGGCAAATTCCCGCCGCCCGGAAAAGACACTTGCCTTTTTCAAAGAGACCCTTGCCATCATGGAAGGTGGCGCACTCGCCGATTGCAGGGAGTGGTATGGCGATCAATACGCTCTGTATCAGATGCTGGAAGATATTGATATCGCAGGAAATATCGGAAAGATCGTCGAGAGCCGCGGTTTTCGGATCCTCCTGCTCGATGCCGAAAGATACAATTATTCACCGCGCAGGCGCCGCCCCCGGCTCGATCAGGATCTGAGCAGCATTGCCCTCTACCATTTCAAGGGAGAGCACAAGGCATATATGCCCTTTTTCTGGGAAAACCGCATCAAGCCCCGTATCCTCGCACCGGCACACCCGCGCTTTGGCTGGCTCGTGAGTGGGCTGCTACTTGAACTGGCACGCAAGCGTATGAAGAAGGCAGTGAATACTGACAGGCGTCGGTTGATTGTAAAGCAACCGCAGGAAGGGAAAAGCGGAACATGACCTGGATCAGCAAAGTATTCCGGCGCAAGGCCGCCTCCTCTGCGCCCTTCAACCTGCATGAACAGGATAACGCCGCCTGGAAGGATCGCGCCCGCATTGCGGCCGATATGGTGACCAATCTGCCCCTTGAAGGA
>JALVEX010000101.1 GCA_027030435.1 Paracoccaceae bacterium | reverse complement strand
TCTCGCCCACGCCCGCCAGGCCCCACGCCCGTCAGGCCATCGAGGGCAGCCAGAGCACGATCGCTGGGAAGGCGACGAGGGTTGCGATGGTGATCGCATCGGCGATGAAGAAGGGCATCACGCCGCGAAACACGTCCTGCACCGAGAGATCCTCGCGCACGCCGGCCACCACGAAGCAGTTGAGCCCGATCGGCGGGGTGATGAGGCAGAATTCCGCCATCTTCACCACCAGGATTCCGAACCAGATCGCGCACATCGGCCCCGACATGCCGAAGGCGCTGTCGGCCGCCGAGACCATCTCGCCGCCGTTGAGCGCCATCACCGCCGGATAGACGACCGGCAGGGTGAGGAGCAGCATGCCGATTGCGTCCATGAACATGCCGAGCACCGCATAGGCCAGCAGGATCAGCACCAGCGTCACCATCGGCGGCTGATGCAGCGAGGAGATCCATTCGGCAAAGGCGCCGGGCAGATCGGCGAAGCCGAGGAAGCGCACATAGATCAGCACCCCCCAGATGATGGTGAAGATCATCGCCGCGAGCTTGGCGGTTTCAAGGAGCGCCTCCTTCAGCTGCCCCCAGCGCATGCCCTTCCACACCGCCATGCAGAACACCACGAAAGCCCCGAGCGCGCCGCCCTCGGTGGGCGTGCCCCAGGCATCGCCGCCGAAGGGGTTGTAGATGAAGAAGATGATGATCAGCACCACGAAGGCGATGGGAAAGGCGGGCGGCAGGGCGCGCAGGCGCTCGCCCCAGCTGAAGCCGCGCACGGGCGGGCCGAAATTGGGGATCACCAGCGCCAGACCGACGATGAGGCTCGCATAGATCACCGCCGAAACGGCGCCCGGCACGAAGCCCGCGAGCAGCAGTTTGCCCACGTCCTGTTCGACGATGATCGCGTAGATCACCAGGATCGCCGAGGGCGGAATGAGGCTCGCGAGCGTGCCGCCCGCGGCCACCACCCCGGCGGCGAAGCGCTTGTTGTAGCCGACCTTCAGCATCTCCGGGATGGCGATGCGGGCGAAAACGGCGGCCGTGGCCACCGAGGCGCCGGAGACGGCGGCGAAACCCGCGGTTGCGAAAACGGTCGCCACCGCCATGCCGCCCGGCAGCCAGCCGACCCAGCGCTTTGCGGCTTCGAAAAGGGCCGTCGTCAGCCCCGCGTAATAGGCGAGATAGCCGATCAGGATGAAGGTGGGAATGAGCGAAAGCGCCTGGCTCGAGATCTTGGAATGGGGCACCTGGCCGGCGATCTTCACCGAAACCGTGAGCGCCTTCATGAATTTGTCCGGCTCATAGCCGAACTTGGCCCAGAAGATCCAGGTGAGGCCCACCAGCCCGGCAAGCCCGGCCGCAAACGCCACCCGCATCCCGAGCACGACGGTCACAAGCATCCCCGCAGAGACGATAATGCCGATGTCGATCGGTTCCATCAGCCCTGCTCCTCTTCGGATTTCAGGATGTCTTCGGGGCTCACATCGGCCACCAGATGCGCTTCTTCCGCCGCGATCTCGGCCGCCGACATCACCAGCGGCACCGCCACCGGGCGTTCAAGCCCGAGCCACACCGCCCGCCCGTAGCCCCAGATCTGGAGCACGAGGCGCAGGCAGAGCACGGAGAAGGAAACCGGCACGAGGAGCTTTGCCGGCCAGAGCGGGATCGAGATGTCGATCGAGCTGTCGCGGCTCCACAGCGGCGCGGCGAAATCGAAGCTGCGCTGGAAATGGGCCCAGCTGCCCCAGACGAGAAGCACCATCAGCGCCAGCATCAGCATGGTCGAGAAAAGCTCCGCTCCCCAGCGCCAGCGGCCCCTGAGCTTGCCGATCAGCATGTCCATGCGGATATGGCCGCCGTCGCGCTGCACATAGGAGATGGCGAGAAAGGCGATGATCGGCATCACCTGCTCGATCCAGTCCACATAGCCGGGCAGGGGCCTGTTCATCAGGTTGCGCCCGCCCACCGAGATCACCGCCAGCACCATCAGCGAGAAAACGGCAAGCCCGCTGATCAGCGCCAGGAAACGTTCGATGCGGTAGAGCCCGCGATCAAGCCGGCTCAGGGTGGAGCCGTCTTCCAGAACGGCAGAGCTTCCGGCCATTCGCCTTCCCCTCGGAAAGAATGTTGGAAATGTCGTGAAAAGGCCCCGCCCGGGGTGCCGGGCGGGGCAGATTGCGCGGGCTTACTGGCCGCGCGCCTTCTTCAGCGTATCCTGCACCAGATCGTAAAGCTCCTTGGCGGGGATCCCTTGCGCGCTCATGTCCTTGATCCACTGCTCGCGGATCGGATCGGCGGCGCGGGCGCGGAACTCGGCGATCACGGAATCATCGAGATGCACGCGCTCGACACCCTTTTCCTTCAGGATGTCGTCCCATTTCACCAGCAGTTGCTTGTAGTTGTCCACATAGTGCTGGAGGGCGGGCTCGACGGAGCTGTCGAGCGCCGCGCGCTCCTCGTCCGAAAGCGCGTTGTAGGCGTCGATGTTCACCACCACCGGGCAGTTCACCGTGCCGGGGTTGAGGTTCTCGGTCCACCAGTCGGCTATGTCGATGGTGCGGAAGGCGAGGTGGGCGTGGGGGGCGAAGGCCACGGTATCGACAACCCCGGATTCCATCGCGTTGTAGGCTTCCGTCGCCGTTACGGATGTGGGCACGGCGCCCACAGCCTCGAAGGCCTTGCCGATGCCGCCGGTGGCGCGCACGCGCATGCCCTTGAAATCATCGAGCGTCTTCACCGGCTCGCCGCGCCCGACGATATTGTACTGCGGCATGGGCGAGGGCATCAGCAGCTTCGCGTTCCAGCGTGCCAGATCCTTCTGAACTGCCGGATGCGCATAGACGGCCTGCGAGACGGCCACTTCCTCCTCCAGCGTGTTGACGCCGAGGAACGGGAGCTCAAGCACAGTGATGGTGGGGTTCTTGTCGCGATGGTAGCCGGCGCAGAACTGCGCCATTTCGAAGGCGCCGATGGAGATGCCGTCGAGGTTTTCCTTGTTCTTGGAAAGGCCGCCGTAGGAGATGTTGATCTTGAATTCGCCGTTCGTTTTCTGATCCACAAGCTCGGCGAGCTTCTCCACATGTTCGGTGAAGGCGCGCCGCTTGCCCCAGAGCGAGACGTTCCATTCCGTGGCCAGCGCGCCAGTGGCGAAGCTGGCGGCTACGGTTGCGGCGACGGCACTTGCAAGAAAGTTCTTCATGTTTTTCCTCCCGGGTGTTTTTCTGCCCCAAGGCATAGCAAACTGGCCCCGCCCGTCCAGTGCTAATTTGGAGCGCCGGCCGGGGCGGGCAGGCGAAGGGAGAGGGAAACAGAGAGGGAGGAGATCATGCCGCACAGCACAAACAGGCTGAAGGAAGCGCTCGCCGGGGGCCGGGTGCAGATCGGCCTCTGGCTCGCCATGGCAAGCCCGACGGCGGCCGAGATCGCCGCCGCCGCGGGGTTTGACTGGTGCGTGATCGATGGCGAGCACGGCCCGAATGACATCCCCGCGATCCTCGATCAGCTGCGCGCCATGGCGGGCGGCGGGGCCGAGCCGGTGGTGCGGGTGCCGGCGGGGGAGCCCTGGATCATCAAGCAGGTGCTCGATCTCGGGGCGCGTTCGCTGATCGTGCCGATGGTGGATACGCCCGGGGAGGCCGAGGCGCTGGTGCGCGCCACCCGCTACGCGCCCGAGGGGATACGCGGGCAGGCCGCCCCCATCGTGCGCGCGTCCGGTTATGGCGCGCGGCGCGATTACGTGGAGGCGGCCAATCGCGAGATCTGCCTCATCGTGCAGGCGGAAACGGCTCGGGCGATGGAAAACATCGGCGAGATCGCCGCCGTGGAGGGGGTGGATTGCGTCTTCATCGGCCCCGCAGATCTCTCCTGCGACATGGGCTACCCCGGCAATCCTGACGCCCCCGAGGTGCGGGCGGCGATTGATGCTGGCGCAGCGGCGATCCGCGCGGCGGGCAAGGCGGCGGGGATCATTCCCGCGGGCGCGGCCGATTTCCCGGCCCTTGCGGCGGCCGGTTTCGGCTTCATCGGCCTCGGGGCGGATGTGGTGCTGCTGGCGGAAGGGATGCGCGGCCTTGCGCGGGATGCGCGCGCCGCGCTTGGCCTCTGAAAGCACGCTCATCGACATTTCGGAATTCTTCCTCCGGATCGCTTGCGATCCGTTTCGCGCCCGACCCCGCCCCCAGGGCGGGCGCGAACCTCTGTTTCGTCAATCTGCCCATGATGCGAACTTCACTTTCAACACATCTGGCGTCTGAACGAGCCCCCGCGGGTGCTTGATTTCAGT
>JALVEX010000100.1 GCA_027030435.1 Paracoccaceae bacterium | reverse complement strand
CACCGGCATCGATCTGGTGGAACAGATGATCTGCATCGCGGCGGGCGAGACGCTCGAATGCGCGCAGGGTGAGGTGAAGCTTGAGGGCTGGGCCATCGAGAGCCGCCTTTATGCCGAGGATCCCTATCGCAACTTCCTGCCCTCGATCGGCCGGCTTTCGCATTACCGCCCGCCTGCGCCGCGCGCCGCGGGGCCGATGCTCGAAAGCGGCAAGTGGCTCGACGAGGCCGCACCCGGCGAAACCGGGGTGCGCAACGATACCGGCGTTTACGAGGGCGGCGAGATTTCGATGTATTACGATCCGATGATCGCCAAGCTCTGCACCTGGGGGGCGGATCGCGAGGCGGCGCGCGCGGCGATGGCCGATGCGCTCGATGCCTTCGAGGTGGAGGGAATCGGCCACAACCTCCCCTTCCTCTCGGCGGTGATGGATCATCCCCGCTTCGTGCAGGGCGACATCACCACCGCCTTCATTGATGAAGAATACCCGGAAGGCTTCCAAGGTGTGGAACTCCCGGAGAATGAGCTCCGGCGAGTGGCGGCGGCCGCGGCGGCCATGTATCGGGTGACGGAGATCCGCCGCGCCCGCATATCCGGGCGGATGGACAACCACGAGCGCCATGTGGGCAGCGATTGGGTGGTGAGGATCGGCGATCGCGAATGGCCGGTCAGGATCAAGGCCGATCCCGGAGGCTCGGATGTGTGCTTCGAGGATGGCGCCTGCCTCAGGGTGCAATCCGATTGGGTGCCGGGGAAAAGCCTCGCCCGCCTCACGGTGGATGGCAGGCCGCTCATCCTCAAGGTGAGCAAGATTCCCGGCGGTTTCCGCCTGCGCACGCGGGGGGCGGATCTCGGCGTGCGGGTGCTCACGCCCCGCCAGGCGGAGCTTGCGCGCCTGATGCCCGAGAAGCAGCCGCCCGATACCTCGCGCCTGCTCCTGTGCCCGATGCCGGGGCTGGTGGTGAGCCTTGCGGTGGAGGTGGGCGATACGGTGGAAGAGGGGCAGGCCCTGTGCACCGTGGAGGCGATGAAGATGGAAAACATCCTGCGCGCCGAGCGCCGTGCCGTGGTGGCGAAGATCAATGCCGAGCCGGGGCAGAGCCTGGCGGTGGATGACGTGATCATGGAGTTCGAGTGAGGCCGGGAAGGGCGGCGCAATACGGGGAAGGAATTGTGGATGGTTGTGCAGGTGGAAACGGGGATGGAGCGTGATGTGAGGGGTGCGCGGCTCTTTTCGCTGCTGGCGATGGCATCGGCCCTGGGCATGTATCTGTTGCTTCAGGGGATCGCCTGGATGCGCGCCGGCGGGGTGTTCGAATACCCGCTTGATGATGTCTATATCCATCTTGCCATGGCCGAGGAGATCGCGCGCGGGGGATATGGGGTG
Source organism: Paracoccaceae bacterium (assembly GCA_027030435.1). GTDB lineage: Bacteria > Pseudomonadota > Alphaproteobacteria > Rhodobacterales > Rhodobacteraceae > WFVA01. The sequence goes on along the minus strand of JALVEX010000100.1, from coordinate 2,890 downwards.
AATGCCGGCGAATACGCTTCGGCCGATTCCTCGCTGCTCTACCCCCTGCTGCTCGCCCCCTTTGCCGGCACATCCCTGCATCGCTATCTGCCCATCTTCTGGAACGTGATCGGCCTTCTCGGCGCGGCCTTCATGTGGGGGCGGATCCTCTGGCGGGCGGGCTATGGAGAGGGCGCGCTGAGGCCGCTCGGGCTGATCCTTGCCTTCACGGGGCCGTTGGTGCTCAACATGGCCGGCGTCGCCTTCACCGGCATGGAGCATTCCCTGCATGCCTTCCTGGTGCTGGTGGCGCTCTATGGTTTGCAGACCTTCCTTGACAGCGGCCGTATCCCTCCCTGGCTGGTGGTCGGCCTCATGCTTGGCGTGATGCTGCGCTATGAGGGGCTCGGGGTGAGCTTTGCCATTGCACTGGTGATCGCGCTCAAGGGCCGCTGGCGGGCAGGGCTTGCCCTCTTTGCCGCGAGCCTTCTGCCGCTGATCGCTTTCGGTTTCTTTCTTCACGCGCTGGGGCTGGAGCCGGTGCCCAATTCGGTGATGTCGAAACTGGCGGATCTGAGCGAGGTGCACATGCCCCTTGCTGCGAGGATGGCGCGGGCGGTGCTGCGCAACATGGCGCGTGTGCAGGGGATGAGCTTCCTCATTCTCGTGCTTGCCTTCGCGCTCTCGCTCTTGTGGCCGCGCATGTGGCGCGCCTGGAACGGGCGCTACTGGCCCTTTGCGCTGGCTCTCGTGATCGTGGGCGCGGGGCATCTGATGTTCGGCAAGTTCGGCTACATGAACCGCTATGAGCAATATGTGCTGCTGTTTGGTTACGGTGCCGCGCTTTGTGCCATCCGCCCCATACTGGCAGAGTTGATCGCCGGCGGTCCGGAGCGCAGCATCTGGCGCAAGGTGGGGGGGCTCATCATGCCGGCCTTCGTTGTCTGGACAGGGGCGAGCATCGGCCAGTATTACATTCCGGTGGTGCTTCAGGACGTCACCCTCGCGCCCTCCCAGATCCATCGCCAGCAGGGGCAGATGGCCCGTTTCCAGCGGGAATACGTGAAGGGGCCCGTGGCAGTGAATGATCTCGGCTGGGTTTCATACCGCAATGATGATTACGTGCTCGATCTCTGGGGGCTGGCGAGCCTCGAGGCGCTGAAGATCCGCCTGCGCGAGGATGTGCCCGAAGGATGGGCCGGCCCGCTCGTGAAGGAGAGGGGGGTTAAGCTCGTCATGATCTATGACAAATGGCTGCACGATGCGATCGGGCCGGAATGGGTCTATCTCGGCACGCTCGGATTTGATGAAAAGACCCACTATCTCGGTGATGAAACGGTTGATTTCTACGCCCCCGATGCTGCTTCCGCACCTGCCCTCGGCGCGGCCCTTGAAGCCTTCGCCCCGACCATGCCCGAAGGCGCCTATTTCCGCTTTGCCGACGGGCGGCGGGTGGAGGGTGCCGCGAAAGCATCCGCAGCCGCTGGGGAGGAAGCCGGCGCTGGGAAGGAGGGTTCCGATGGCTGAGCGGCTTGTTTCCCGTGATACGACGGACAGCCTCAGAGGCGATGCTCAATCGACGGCATCGGGCAGAAGCTCGCCTTCGGCCTTGAGCTCCTCCTCCCGGATCGGCGTCTTGTCGATCGCGCGGGAAAGTTCGCGGGTGCTCCAGGGCTGGGGCTTGCGCAGGATGATGGTGCCGTCCTTGTCGATCAGCACGAAGGTAAAACCGTTGGGCCGCAGCTTCTCGCGCACTTCGCTCTTTGCCGCCGGATCGGTATCGATGATCACCACCACATCGCGCTCCATGAGATCCTCGGGGCGGCGATCCAGAAGCTCCATCTGCAGGATGAAGCGCGGATCGCGCGGCGTATCGGCAAAGATCACCAGGGGGCGCGCGATCCAGAGGAGATCTTCCAGTTTCACGTCACGCGCATCAAGGATGGCAAGCCCGGCCGTCGCCTCCTGCTGGGTTTCGTCTGCTGTCGCGCTCTCAGCTTGCGCCGTCAGAGTGCCCGGGAGGGCAAGGAATGCCAGCACCAAGGCCAGCGCGAGTGTTTCCATCAGCTTCATGTCGGCTCCTTCCCTTCAGGATATAGGCCTTTGTGCGGGCAATCCGAAGGGGAAAAGCCGCGAAGCTATGGAGCTTTTTCGATATGATCCACCACAAGGGGCGCCTCGCCCCCACTGCGGAAGGGAAATCCGATGAGCAAGAAGAAGGAAGAATGGGCCCGCCTGGCCGAAAAGGAGCTTCGCGGCCGCCCGCTCGAGGATCTCATCTGGCACACGCCCGAGGGGATCGATATCGAGCCGGTCTATGACGAGGAAGATGCGCAGGGCCTGCCTCACATGGGCTCCATGCCCGGCTTCGAGCCGTTCACCCGCGGCCCCCGTGCCACCATGTATGCCGGCCGCCCCTGGACGATCCGCCAATACGCGGGCTTCTCCACCGCCGAGGAAAGCAACGCCTTTTACAGAAAGGCGCTCGAAGCCGGGCAGCAGGGTATTTCGGTGGCCTTCGATCTTGCCACCCACCGCGGCTATGACAGCGATCACCCCCGCGTCGTAGGCGATGTGGGCAAGGCGGGCGTGGCGATCGACAGCGTCGAGGACATGAAGATCCTGTTTGACGGAATCCCGCTTGACAAGGTGAGCGTGTCGATGACGATGAACGGCGCGGTCATTCCGATCCTCGCCAGTTTCATCGTCGCCGGCGAGGAGCAGGGGGTGAGCCGCGAAAAGCTCTCGGGCACCATCCAGAACGATATTCTCAAGGAATTCATGGTGCGCAACACCTACATCTACCCGCCCGAGCCTTCGATGCGCATCGTTTCCGACATCATCGAATATACCTCGCGCGAGATGCCGCGCTTCAATTCGATCTCGATTTCGGGCTATCACATGCAGGAAG
>JALVEX010000099.1 GCA_027030435.1 Paracoccaceae bacterium | reverse complement strand
GAGGTCTTCCGCATCGGCGGGCTGGTGGAAGAGGGAACGCTGGTGCGCGGGCAGGGCGAAACCGTCTCCTTCCGGGTGACCGATACTAACGAAAGCGTGCCGGTTACCTTCACCGGCGTGCTGCCGGATCTGTTCAAGGAAGGGCAGGGGATGGTCGGCACCGGGCGGCTGGTGAACGGCACCTTCGTGGCCGATGAGATCCTTGCCAAGCATGACGAGAACTACATGCCGAAAGAGGTGGTGGACGCGCTGAAGGAGCAGGGCGTTTACGTGGACCCGAAAGAGGGTGCGAACGGTAGCTAAGGGCGGAATTAACCGCTTCGCAAGCATCCTGCCCCCCGCGAAATCAAGCATCGTGGGGGCCGGATGGCACGGGAATCAACGCTTTCGATCGAACAGATCGCTGATGAAATCGTGGCCCGCGAGGGCGGCTTTGTGGATGATCCGGATGATCCCGGCGGCGCCACCAATCACGGGGTGACGCTGGCCACGCTGAGGCGCCTTCGTCGCGACATGGATGGCGACGGCCGCATCACCCGCGCCGATCTCGCCGCCCTCACGAGGGCCGATGCGCGCGAGATCTTCCTCGAGCATTACTACCGCCGCCCGGGCATCGACCGCCTGCCGCGCGAATTGCGGCCTTCCGTGTTTGACATGTATGTGAACGCCGGCGCCAACGCGGTGCGCCTCCTCCAGCGGCTCCTCAACGACATGGGCCAGAAGATCGCGGTGGATGGCGTGATCGGACCGCAGACCATCGCCGCCGCCGAGCTTGCCGCTTCCGTGGCGCCGCCGCGCCATCTCGCGGATGCCTACGGGATCGCACGGCGCAACTACTATTACCGCCTCGGCGATCTGAGCCCCCGCCTGCGCAAATTTGCCCGCCGGCGCGATGGCGGCAAGGGGGGCTGGATCCGGCGCGCCGAGGAATTCATTTCGCCGAAATATCATCTGAGCGCGGCGGAGCACGCAAGGAGGGTGGCGCGATGGGATTGATCGATCGCCTGTTCACGATCCTTTTTGGCAACGGCGCCAATGTGGTGCGCGAAACGGCCGAGGTATTCCGCGAAAACGCCGAGGCGGGGGCGGCGCGCGAAGCCGGCCTGCGCGCCCAGGCGCTCGCGCAGCACGGGGCGGAGTTCGCGGCGCCGCAAAAGGGGCTTTTCGATCGCTTCATGGATGCGGTCAACCGCATCCCCCGCCCGGCGATGGCGCTGGGCACGCTCGGGCTGTTCGTGGCGGCGATGGTGGATCCGGTGTGGTTTGCCGCGCGCATGCAGGGGCTGGTGCTGGTGCCCGAGCCCCTGTGGTGGCTGATGGGGGCGGTTGTCTCCTTCTATTTCGGCGCGCGCTATCAGGCCAAGGGGCAGGAATTCCAGCGCTCGATCGCCGAAACCATGCTGCGCGCGCCGCAGGTGGCGGCCAATATCGCTCGCTTGGAGGTGTCCGGGGAGGCGGCGCTTCGCAGAGCGGTGGCAGAAAGCCCCGACGGGGCGGAAAACCCCGCGCTCGAAGCCTGGAAGAAGGCGGACCGGCGCCGCCGCGTGCGGGATTGACGGGATTGGGGCGTGCGCGGCCGGAGGCGATGAACGGATGCGATGAACGGGCGAGATGAACGGATTGTGACAATCCGCCTCTCCCGCAGGCGCCGAAACCCGTTGGCCTCGGGGCGGGAAGGGCCTATTGTGGGGCCATGTTTGTCGAACTTGGCCATTTTGCCCTGATCCTCGCGCTCGCCGTTGCCCTCGTGCAGGCGAGCATTCCCCTCATCGGCGCGCAGAAAGGCTGGCGCAACTGGATGGCGGTGGCCGAACCGGCCGCCTCGGCGCAGTTCCTGCTGCTGGCGCTGAGCTTTGCCGCGCTCACCTACGCCTTCGTCACCTCCGATTTCTCGTTGCGCCTCGTGGTGCTGAATTCCCACACCGCGAAGCCGATGCTCTACAAGATCGCCGGCACATGGGGCAATCACGAGGGCTCGATGCTGCTGTGGGTGCTGATCCTTTCGGCCTTCGGGGCCGCGGTGGCCTGGTTCGGGCGCGATCTTCCGGCCGGGCTCAGGGCACGGGTGCTCTCGGTGCAGGCGATGATCGGCGCGGCCTTCCTCGGCTTCATCATCTTCACCTCCAACCCCTTCCTGCGGGTGGCCGATCCGCCGTTCAATGGGCAGGGACTCAATCCGCTCCTGCAGGATCCGGGCCTCGCCTTCCACCCGCCCTTCCTCTATCTCGGCTATGTGGGGCTCTCGATGGCCTACAGCTTTGCCGTGGCGGCGCTGATCGAGGGGCGGGTCGATGCCGCCTGGGCGCGCTGGGTGCGCCCCTGGACGCTCGCCGCCTGGCTCTTCCTCACCATCGGCATCGCGCTTGGCTCCTGGTGGGCCTATTACGAGCTCGGCTGGGGCGGGTTCTGGTTCTGGGATCCGGTGGAGAACGCCTCCTTCATGCCCTGGCTGGTGGCCACGGCGCTTCTGCACAGCGCCATCGTGGTGGAGAAGCGCGAGGTGCTGAAGGCCTGGACGATCCTGCTCGCCATCATCGCCTTCGGCTTCTCGCTCTCGGGCACCTTCATCGTGCGCTCGGGCGTGCTGACGAGCGTGCACGCCTTCGCCACCGATCCCGCGCGCGGTCTTTACGTGCTGGCCATATTCGCCTTCTTCATGGGCGGCGCGCTGACGCTGTTCGCCGCCCGCGCCGGCGCCATGGAGGCGCGCGGCGTGTTCGCCCCCGTCAGCCGCGAATCGGCCCTGCTGCTCAACAACATCCTGCTCGCGGTTGCGGCCTTCGTGGTGTTCGTGGGCACGATCTGGCCGCTGGTTGCGGAGATGGCCTTCGGGCGCAAGCTCTCGGTGGGCGCGCCCTTCTTCAACATCGCCTTTCCCCCCTTCATGATCGCCATTGCCATCCTGCTGCCGATCGGCGCTCTCCTGCCCTGGAAGCGCGGGCAGCTCGGACGGGTGCTCTACAAGCTGCGCGGCGCGCTGGCGCTGGCGATCGCCTTCGCGCTCCTGGCCTATGCGGTGCAGACGGGGCGGAGCAATCTCGGCCCCATCGGCCTTGCGCTCGGCACCTGGGTGCTGGCCGGAACGGCCACCGATCTGTGGCAGCGCACCGGGCGGGGCGCGGGCATCGCCAATCGCCTGAAACGGTTCTTGCGCCTGCCGCGCGCCGACTGGGGGCGCGGCTTTGCCCATGGCGGGCTCGGGATCGTGATCATCGGCATCACCGGCCTCCTGGCCTGGCAGATCGAGGATATCCGCGTGGCGCGCGAGGGCGAGCCCTTCATCGTGGGCGATTACGAAATCACGCTTGACGAGGTGCGCAAGGTGCAGGGGCCGAACTACATTTCCACCATGGCCACGATGACGGCGCGCCGGGATGGCGAGGTCGTCGCGGTGCTGCACCCCGAGAAGCGGGTCTATCCGGTGGAGGCCATGCCCACCACCGAGGCCGATATCGACAACGGCATCTGGCGCGATCTCTATCTGGTGATCGGCGACAGGCAGGAGGGCGGCGGCTGGGCCGTGCGCACCTATGTGAAGCCCTTTGCCAACTGGATCTGGGGCGGGGCGATCCTGATGGCGCTCGGCGGGCTCCTCAGCCTGAGCGACCGCCGCTACCGCGTGGCGGCCGGCGCGACGCGGCGCAGGAAGCGGCGGATCGCCGCCAATGCGGCGCCGGCGGAGTAGGGCCATGCTGCGCGCGCTCGCCCTCATTCTGGCTCTGCTGGCGGCCTTGCCCGCGCTTGCGGTGCAGCCCGACGAGGTGCTTGATGATCCCGCGCTCGAGGCGCGCGCCCGGGCGCTCAGCCAGGAGCTTCGCTGCGTGGTCTGCCGGGGCGAGAACATCGATGAATCCAATGCCGGCATCGCGCGCGATATCCGGCTGCTGCTGCGCGAGCGCCTGAAGGCGGGCGACAGCGATCAGCAGGTGCTCGATTTCATGGTCGAGCGCTACGGCGAATACGTGCTGATGCGCCCCACCGCGAAAGGCGCCAATCTGCTTCTGTGGATCGCCGGGCCGGTGATGCTGCTGCTCGCGCTGTTCCTGGCATTCGGCTATATCCGCGCCCGTTCGCGGGCCAGCGAGAGGGAGGCGGCTGCGGCGCTGAGCCCGGAGGAGGCGAAACGCCTCGAGGAACTTCTCGGGGACTGACGCACCGTCTCCTCTTTTCTTCCCCCGCCCTGCGGTTATTGTGCATGCAACGATCATCCTGTCAGGAGGAGGCCTTGCGATGCCATATGAAACGATCCGCTATGAATGCGCGGACGACATTGCCCTCATCACCC
>JALVEX010000098.1 GCA_027030435.1 Paracoccaceae bacterium | reverse complement strand
AAAAGTTGCAGAAACGCGGGATTGATTCAGCTTTCGTTACGGTTTTGCCAGTCGGCCCAGTCCGCCGCGGTATCAATGTCTCTCAGCGCGTGATCGCCCTCAACGGGCACGAGGCGCAGGGAAGCGGCGTGGCGGGCGAGCAGATCGCGCGCGCCGCGATCGCCCGAGAGCGGAAAATCCGCGAGAAAGGAAAGCGGGATCAGCACCGGATTGCCCGGCTCCCCAGCGCTGCTGGCGGCGCGCAGGATCCGGCCGGACTCCTCTGCGTGGGCCGCGATCATTCGGGCGAGATCGGCGGCGGTGATCGCGGGCATGTCGGCCAGCAGCACCAGCACCGCGCCCGTGCCTTCAGGCAGCGCCGCAAGCCCCGCGCGCAGGCTCGCGCCCATGCCCTCGCCGGCTTCCTCCACCTCGACGATGGCGCAATCGAGATCGGCGACGACCGCCCGGCGCGCCGGGTTTCCTGCCGGCAGCGTAACGAGCACCGGCAGGCTGCGCCCCCGCGCTGCCTGAAGCGCCGTCAGCGCCACATGGCGCAGCATCGGGCGCCCCTCCACCGGCAGGAGGAGCTTGTCGCGCCCCATGCGGCGTGCGGCGCCGGCGGCGAGGATCAGGAGTGCGAGGCGATCGTCCATGCGCCCGAGCATCGCAAAGCCCACGGGCGGCGGCAAGGCCGGAGTATCCTGCGGCAGGGGGCGGGGATCAGTCGTCCGATTTCACGAGGCGGAGATGGGGGCGCCCACGCGCTCTGCCACCGCCGTTTTCCTTGCCCGGAGGCGGGGGCGCGAAGCCGGCGGGCCTCTCGGCAAACCCCTCGGCCGCCCCGGCCGCTCCGGCGGGCGCGGGCCGGCTTTCGGGGCGGTTCACGGGGCGATTCCCTGTGGGGAGGAAGACGCGGGGCCTGCCGCCGATTTCCGCCATCTCGATGCCGGAAATGTCGAAGCGGCGGGGGGTGCGGCCGATGTTGCCGATGGTGGCGAAGCCGCCGAGGATACGGGTGACATCCCCGAGATCGGAGCGCAGCGGCAGGAGCAGGATCCGGCCCGCGAGGGCGGGGCGGCCGATGCCCTTTTCCGCCACGATGGAGATCTCGGCCTTGCGCGGGCCCTCGAACACGCTTTCGAGCACATCCGTCATCCGTCGCCGCGCGGGGGCGGTGAAGAGCGAGGTGAAGGGCATCCCGCGCACCTCCATGCCCATCAGATCGCTGAGGTGCATGCCGGCGATGCGTATGCGCGCAAGCCCCGGCGCGATGCGCTCGAGGATGAAGGCCTGATTGAGGGCGCGGTCGATGCCGCGCGGATCGATGTCGGCGCGCCGCGGCACCCGGCCGCCGTTCTTCGCCTCCGTGCGCAGGCCCTCCCAGTAGGCGTCGATCTGTTTCAGTGCCGGATGGTGCATCTCGTTCCTGTAGCGTGAAAGATTGACGATCTTGCGCCCCGCTTCCATCAGTCTGTTCATCCTTCATTCTCCCCAAGCCCTAGCCCCGGCGGTGCCACGGGCACCAGGAGGCGAATGCGTTGTGAGGACCGGGTGTCTCTGTTAACCCTATGTCCATAATGATTACCCGGAAGTTAATATGGCACGGTTTGAGGCAAATTGGGGGTGAAAAAATCTTAAATGGTTAACTCGATGACCGGTTTTGCCGCCAGAAAGGGCGCGGGGGAGGGCTATCAATGGCGCTTCGAGATGCGCGGCGTCAACGGGCGGGGATTTGATCTGAGGCTGCGCGTTCCCGACTGGATCGAGGGGCTCGAGCAGGGCTTGCGCGCGGCTGCGGGCAAGGCGATCGCGCGCGGCAATGTCTCGGTGACGCTGAAAGCCGAGCGCGCAGAGGGCGCGGGGGAGAGCGTGATCGATGCGGATGCGCTGGCGCGCGCGCTGGCGGCGGTGGCGCTTGTGGAGGCGCGCGCGGAAGCTGCCGATCTTGAGCTTGCGCCGGTGAGCGCGGCCGATGTGCTGGCCATGCGGGGGGTGGTGCAGGGCGAGAGCGCGCCCGAGGATACAGGCGCGCTCAGGGCCGCGCTCATGGCGGATTTCGCCGCTCTGCTGGCCGATTTCAACGCCATGCGGGCGCGCGAGGGAGAGGCGCTGGCGGCAATCGTCAGCGATCAGCTTGCCCGGATCGAGGAACTGATCGCGCAGGCCCGCACTGTGGCCGAGGCGCGCGCGCCCGAAATGGCCGCTGCGCTGCGCGCAAACCTCGCCCGCGTGCTCGACAATTCCGAAGGCGCCGATCCCGATCGCGTGGCCCAGGAGCTGGCGCTGATCGCGGTGAAGGCGGATGTGCGCGAGGAGCTCGATCGCCTCGATGCGCATGTGGATGCGGCGCGCGAACTGATCGCCGGCGCCCGATCCGCGCCGGGGCCTGTCGGGCGCAAGCTCGATTTCCTCTCGCAGGAATTCATGCGCGAGGCCAATACGCTGTGTTCCAAGGCGCAATCGGGCGATCTCACGCGCATCGGGCTTGACCTCAAGGCCCTGATCGAGCAGATGCGCGAGCAGATCCAGAACATCGAGTAGGGCAGGGCCGGGGAGCACGGGGGAGAAGGCGGATGGAACTCAAGCGGCGCGGCATCCTGATCATCCTTTCCTCGCCCTCGGGGGCGGGCAAATCCACGCTGGCGCGCCGGCTGATGGAATGGGACCCTGCGATCCGTTTTTCCGTTTCCGCCACCACCCGCCCCCCCCGCAGGGGCGAACAGGACGGGCGGGAATATCATTTCATCTCCCGCGAGCGCTTCCTCGAGATGGTCGAAGAGGGCGAGATGCTCGAGCATGCCGAGGTGTTCGGCAATCTCTACGGCAGCCCCCGCAGACCGGTGGAAGAGGCGATCCGCGCCGGCCATGACATTCTGTTCGATATCGACTGGCAGGGCGGCCAGCAGATCCGCAATTCGGCGCTGGCGGAGGATGTGGTCTCGATCTTCGTGCTGCCGCCCTCGATAGAGGAGCTGGAGCGGCGCCTGCGCGCGCGCGCCCAGGACGCGCCGGAGGTGATCGCCGGGCGGATGCAGAAAAGCCGCGACGAGATCAGCCACTGGGCGGAATATGATTACGTGCTCGTCAATCACGATCTCGACCGGGCCGAGGAGGAGATCCGCGCCATCGTCACCGCCGAGCGGCTGAAGCGTTCGCGCCAGGTGGGGCTGGTGGATTTCGTGCGTTCGCTGAATGAGGAATTCGAGGAGAGGATCCATGATCTGGGAGCTTGACGGAATCGCCCCTAACCTGCCCGAAAACGGCGATTTCTGGATCGCGCCCGATGCCAATGTGATCGGCCGGGTGGTGATCGGGGAGGGGGCCTCGGTGTGGTTTGGCTGCACGCTCAGGGGCGATAACGAGGCGATCACCATCGGCGCGGGCAGCAATGTGCAGGAAAACTGCGTGATGCACACCGATCCGGGCTTTCCCCTTACCATCGGCGAGGGCTGCACCATCGGCCACAAGGCGATGCTGCATGGCTGCACGCTCGGGAAAAACGTGCTGATCGGCATGGGGGCCATCGTGCTGAATGGCGCGCGTATCGGCGACGATTGCCTGATCGGGGCGGGGGCGCTGATCACCGAGGGCAAGGAGATCCCGCCGGGCTCGCTGGTGCTTGGTGCGCCGGGGCGTGTCGTGCGCCAGCTTGATCAGGCGGCGATCGAGGGGCTGCGCGCCTCGGCGCTGCATTATCAGGAGAATGCGCGCCGCTTTCGCAAGGGGCTGAAACCCGCGTGAGGCAGGGGAATCCCCTTCAGCCGCCGTGCACCATCAGCGCCACCACCAGCGCCTCGGGGCTGTTCAGGTAGAGCCCGATATCGGCCTTGAGGCGCAGCGCCAGCGTGGGGCGCATTTCGGGGCGCACGCCGGCAAGCGCCATCGCGTGGGTGAGAAGCGGCCCGCCGCCGGCGCGAATCTCTTCGATCAATGCGGGGTGATGGGCCTTTACGTAGGCCTCCACCTTGCCGCGGCGCGCATTGTAGATGCCGTTGCCGATCGCATTGCCGAGCGCCTGGCCCGGAAGCGAGAGGGGATTTGGCAGGTGGCTGGCGTCATCCCCGCTCCCGCCGGCGCAGGCCGCGAGCAGCAGGGCGGCAAGAAGGGCGCGTGGGCGCGCGCGGCGGGGCGGCTTTCTGGTGGGCATGAGGGCTTTCTCCCGGGCTTGACATTTGCCCAAGTCTCCCCGATAAGCGCGTTCTCCGGCAAGGGATTTTGCCGGAATCACTGAAAACACACGTCCGAAAAGGGCGCGCAGCTCGGGGCGCCGCGAGGCAGCAACACCCGATCGGGGGCCGAAGAGCGCGGAACATGA
>JALVEX010000097.1 GCA_027030435.1 Paracoccaceae bacterium | reverse complement strand
CAGATGCCAGAAATCTCTTCGCTGGCTTTCCGACTGCGAAATCAGCCCGTCGCTCGCGAGCCCCGCCGCGCTGGCGCGCTCGAACAGGCGCTCCAGAAGATCGGCGGCCCGCAGCCCGCCCGAAACCCCGAGATCGACGAGCACCATCCATTCGGGCGGCGCGGGAAAGGGCTGGCGCAGATCGGGCATGGTTTCGGCGAGAAAGCGCAGGCCCTGGCCGGAGATCAGCTCGAAGCCCGTAATCATCTCGCCCGCCACCTCGCGCGCCAGCGCCAGGAGATGAAGCGCCGCCTTCGGCGAAGGCACCACGAGTAGCGCCGCCGCCTCGTCTTCGGGGCGGGGAAAGAGGCGCAGCACGGCGGCGGTGATGATGCCGAGCGTGCCCTCCGCACCGATCATCAGATCGCGCAGATCATAGCCGGTGTTATCCTTGTAAAGCCGCTTCAGACCGTGCCAGATCTCGCCCGAAGGCAGTACCGCCTCGATGCCGAGGCAGAGCGCGCGGGCATTGCCGTAGCGCAGCACGTTGACGCCGCCGGCATTGGTGGAAAGCGCGCCGCCCACCGTGGCCGAGCCGCCCGAAGCGAGCGAAAGCGGAAAGAGCCGGCCCGCCTCGCGCGCCGCCGCCTGCACCTCCTGAAGCGTGCAACCGGCCTCGGCGATCAGCAGATTTTCCTCCGCCGGGATTTCGCGCAGGGCACGCATCCGCCCGAGCCAGAGGATCACCGGCGCGGGCGGATCGGGCTTCACCTGCCCGCCGACAAGCCCCGTGCCGCCCCCGTATGGCACCACCCCGACGCGCGCCGCGGTAGAGTGGCGCAGGATGGTGGCCACCTCTTCGCAGCTTTGGGGCGCGAGCAGCAGCCCGCCCGCGCCGTGAAACCGCCCCCGCGGCTCCTCGAGAAATTCCGGCGTGAGCGGACGGAAGCAGCGCTCGGGCAATACCGCGCGCAGGCGCGCCTCGAAGGCCCCATCGGCCGGGTTCAGTGCCCTTTCCCCCGCCATCAGGCCTGCCCGATCGCGGTGCGCCCGCGCCTGTCGGGGCGCAGGTTGGCGTAGAGCACGTGATTGCGCCAGCGGCCGTTGATCTGAAGGTAGGCCTGCGCCACGCCCTCGTATTTGAAGCCGGTCTTTTCCAGCACCCCGCGCGAGGCGGCGTTTTCGGGCAGGCAGGCGGCCTCGATGCGGCTGAGATCGAGCACATCGAATGCGTGATGCACCACCGCCTCGATCGCCTCGCGCATGTAGCCCTGACGCGCGAAGGGCGCGCCGATCCAGTAGCCGAGCGTGCCGGCCTGGGCCGGGCCGCGGCGGATGTTGTCGAGCGTGACGGCGCCGATCAGCGCCTGATCCTCACGCCGGATCATGAACAGCGGCAGCGCCGTGCCGTTGGCGATCGAGCGATGCGCCCAATAGACGCGATTGGTGAAGGCGCGCCGCTTCAGATGATCGGGGCTCCACATCGGCTCCCAGGGGGTGAGGAAATCGCGGCTGTCGCGGCGCAGGCTGCTCCAGGCCTGATGATCGCCATGAAGCGGCGGGCGCAGGGTCATGCGCTCGGTTTCGATCCTGAGCTTTCGGGCCCGCAGCAGCATCACCGCCCGAGCCTCTCTTTCAGCGCATCGAGCGGCGGTGCCGCCCCGACCGGGCCGTAAAGCGCCATCGCCGCGCGCCCGCCCATGGCCATCCGCCCCGCCAGGCGCCTCAGATCCCGGATCTCGACCGCATCGAGCCGCTCCACCGCCTCGCTCACCGGCGGCACCCGCCCCCAGATCGAGATCATCCGCGCCAGCCGCTCGGCACGCGCATTGGGGCTTTCGAGCCCCATCAGGAGCCCCGCCTTCATCTGCGCGCGGGCGCGCTCGAGCTCGCGCGCGCCCATGTCATCGGCGGCACGCTTCAGTTCGTCCACCGTGAGATTGGCCAGCGTTTCGATCTGATCGCCGCTGGTGCCGGCATAGATCGTCATCAGCCCGCTGTCGCTGTAGGCGCCGGCCTGGGCGTAGATCGTGTAGCACAGGCCGCGCTTTTCGCGGATCTCCTGGAACAATCGCGACGACATCCCGCCCCCGAAGGCGGTGGCGAAGATCTGGGCGGCGTAGATATCGGGATCGCGGAAATGGGGTGCTTCGAGCGCCAGCGTGAAATGGGCCTGTTCGAGATCGCGCACCCGCCGCGCTTCCCCGCCGCCGAAACGGGCCGGTTCGGGCGCCGGAGCGGCGCGCGCGGGCAGATTGCCGAACAGGCGCTCGGCATCGCGCATGATCGCCTCGTGATCCACCGCGCCGGCGGCCGAGAGAATCATCCGACCCGGCCCGTAATGGCGGGCCACGAAACGCAGCAGATCCTCGCGGCTGAAGGCACGCACCCGTTCGGCGGGGCCGAGGATGGTGCGCCCGAGCGGCTGATCGGGATAGGCCTCGGCCTGGAGCCAGTCGAAGACGACGTCATCGGGGGTGTCGAGCGTCTGGCCGATCTCCTGAAGAATCACGCCGCGCTCCACCTCGATCTCTTCGGGATCAAACAGCGGCTCGAGCAGGATATCGGCGATGATATCGAGCGCAAGCGGCACGTCGGACGCCAGAACGCGGGCGTAATAGGCCGTCATCTCGCGGGAGGTATAGGCATTTATATAGCCGCCCACATCCTCGATCTCCTCGGCGATGTCGAGCGCGCTGCGCCGCTTCGTGCCCTTGAAGGCCATGTGCTCGAGGAAATGGGCGATGCCGTTTTCCTCAGGCGCTTCGTGCCGCCCTCCGGCGGTGACCCACACACCGATCGCCGCAGTCTCCAAGCCGGGCATGTGCTCGGTGACGATGCGCATGCCGTTGGCGAGGGTATCAAGCCGCACGCTCATCCGGCCCGCCGCTCCCGCACCAGCGATTGCAGCGCGGCAAGATCGTTGGGCACGCGGGTGATGCGCTCCTCGCGCTCCAGGAGATCGGACATATGCGCCGGCAGCGGCGGGCGGATGCCCGTGACCGCCTCCACCGCATCGGGGAATTTCGCCGGATGCGCGGTGGCGAGCGTGATCATGGGGGCGGCGCTCCCGCCGAGATGCTCGCGCGCCACCTTCACGCCCACGGCGCTGTGGGGGCAGATGATCTCGCCGCTCTCGCGCCATGTGCGGGCGATGGTGGCGCTCGTTTCCGCCTCGCTGGCGCGCCCGGTGGCGTAAAGCGCGCGCAGATGCTCGAGCGCGCCCTTCGGGATCGCAAAGCGCCCGCGCGCGCGCAGCTCTTCCATGAGCTGTGCCACCGCCTCCCCCTCCCCGCCGAGCGCATCGAAAAGCGCGCGCTCGAAATTGGAGGAAACCTGGATATCCATCGAGGGGCTGATCGAGGGCGTGACGCCCCTGGTTTCGTAGATGCCGGTTTTAAGCGCCCTGTGCAGGATGTCGTTCTGGTTGGTGGCGATCACCAGCCGCTCGATCGGCAGGCCCATGCGCCGCGCGATCGAGCCGGCGTAGATATCGCCGAAATTGCCGGTGGGCACGGTGAAGCGCACCGGGCGGTGCGGCGCGCCGAGGCTCGCGGCGGCGGTGAAATAATAGACGACCTGCGCCAGCACCCGCGCCCAGTTGATCGAATTTACCCCCGCAAGATGCACCTCGTCGCGGAAGGCGTGATCGTTGAACATGTCCTTCAGGCGGGCCTGGCAGTCATCGAAATCGCCATCGAGCGCCAGCGCATGCACATTGGCCTCGGCCGGCGTCGTCATCTGGCGGCGCTGCACATCCGAAACCCGCCCGTGCGGATAGAGGATGAACACATCCACATTGGAAAGCCCGCGGAAGGCCTCGATCGCCGCCGAGCCGGTATCGCCCGAGGTGGCGCCGACGATCGTCACCCGCTCGCCCCGGCGCGCCAGCGCGGCCTGGAAGAGCTGGCCGATGAGCTGCATGGCGAAATCCTTGAAGGCGAGCGTGGGGCCGTGGAAAAGCTCCAGCAGGAAATGGCCGGGCTCGAGCTCGCGCAAAGGCGCGCGGGAGGGATGGGCAAAGCCCGCATAGGCGCGCGCGATGATTGCGCGCAATTCCTCTTCGCCGAAGCTTTCTTCCACGAAGGGGCGCATCACCCGGAAGGCCGCCTCCTCGTAAGGCAGCCCGGCCAGCGCCGCGATCTCACCCTCGCCCATCACCGGCACTTCGGCCGGCACGTAAAGCCCGCCATCGCGCGCCAGCCCCGTCAGCATGGCCTCCTCGAAGGAGAGCGCGGGCGCCCGGCCCCTGGTGGAAATGTATTTCATCGCAACTCGCCTCGATTTCGCCCCGTCCGCACTCAGACCGTTTTGCGCCTGATACGCCAAATCCAGTAGCCTGTCATCCCGAACCACACAAGCGCAAGCCCGAACCAGGTAACCGCATACTGGAAGTGATTGTTGGGAATGCCCCTGGTATCCACGGGGTAGGGCGTGGCCTGCGGGCTGGCCTCTTCGCTCTCGCGCAGCACCACCAGCACGGGCTCGGTGCCGAGCACCTTTGCCATCGCCTCCAGATCGCGGGCAAACCAGATTTCGCGCTTCTCGTCGGGCGGCGGGGTGGAGGCGTTCTTTTCGTCGGGCCAGCGCAGATTGCCCGTCACCACCGCATGCACCGGCGGGCGCGGCGCATCCTTGGCCGAAAGCGCGACGAACCCGCGATCGAGAAGAATGCGCCGCCCGTCATCCAGCGTAAAAGGCGCGATCACGCGGTAACCCGGGCCGATCCCCTTCACGCTCGCCAGCACCTCGAGATCGGGCGTGCCGATGGTGCCGCTCATCCGCACCGCGAGAAACTGATCGCGCTCGGGATCGGGATCCGCCGGAAGATCAACGGGCGGCGCCTCGATGCGCGCCCTGATCTCGGCCAGAAGCCCCTCCTTCCAGGCGAGCCGGTGCACCTGCCAGATGCCGAGCGCGATGAGGATCGCCCCGCCGATGAGGCCGATCAGAACCGGTGCGATCAGCTTGCGCATGTCATCCCCTCCATGCTCTCCCAAACCATGCTCTCCCAAACAGGAAAGCGCGAAGGCCCCGCCCCCGCGCTTCCCTTTCATCACTGGTCTGCAAATATCCCCGCCGGAGGCGAAAATCCAGCGGCTTTCGTTCAGCTCCCCCAGATGTAGATGGCGCCGAACAGGAACAGCCAGACCACATCCACGAAGTGCCAGTACCAGGCGGCCGCCTCGAAGCCCACATGCTGCTCGGGGGTGAAATCGCCCCTGATCGCGCGGATCAGGCAGACGATCAGGAAGATCGTGCCGATGATCACATGCGCGCCGTGAAAGCCGGTGGCCATGAAGAAGGTGGCGCCATAGATATTGCCCGAGAAGCTGAACGGCGCCTCGCTGTATTCGATCGCCTGAAAAACCGTGAACAGCATGCCCAGAACGATCGCAAGCGAAAGCCCCTGAATCAGCGCCTTGCGGTCATTCTTGTGCACCAGCGCATGGTGCGCCCATGTCACCGCGGCGCCCGAAAGCAGCAGAATCAGCGTGTTCACCAGCGGCAGCTGCCAGGGATTGAAGGGCTCGATCCCCTCGGGCGGCCAGGTGCCCATCTTGTAGGGATAGCCCTCCGCCATCGGGTAGAGCGCGTGCTTGAAGAAGGTCCAGAACCAGGCCGAGAAGAACATCACCTCCGACATGATGAAGAGGATGAAGCCATAGCGCAGCCCGATGCGCACCACCGGCGTATGATCGCCCTCGCGCGCCTCGCGGATCACCTCGGCCCACCAGCCATACATGGTGTAGAGCACGCCCGCGAGCCCCATCAGCACAATCCAGATCGGCCCGTCATGGAACCAGTAGGCCATGCCGAAGAGCATGACGAAGGCCGATAGCGCCCCGAGGAAGGGATAGATCGACGGGTGGAGAATGTGATAATCGTGGTTCTTCGTATGCGCCATGTTCGCGTCCCCTGTTCTGCCGTCTGGCTCAGTTCAGATTGTTGGGCCGGGAAGCGGGCAGAAGGCCTGCCTGTTTCCCCGCCGGTGTGTTCGTGCTCTCATCCATTGCCGCATCCTTGTCGCTGGCGGGCACGTCTTCCACCTTCACCGTGTGAAAGGTATAGGAAAGAGTGATGTGTTTCACGTATTTCGCATCCCTGTCATTGACGATATCGGGATCCACGTAAAAGGTCACCGGCATCTCGACCCGCTCGCCTGGATCGAGCGTCTGCTCGGTGAAGCAGAAGCAATCGATCTTGGTGAAATAGCCCCCCGCCTCATAGGGGAACACATTGTAGCTCGCCGAGCCGGTGATGCGCTTGTCGGTGGGATTCCAGGCTTCGTAGAAGGCGAGGCCGGTTTCGCCGATCCTGATCTCCATTTCACGCACCACTGGCTTGAATTTCCAGGGCATGCCCCGCTCCACATTGCCATCGAAGCGGATATTGATGGTGCGGTCGAGGATCACGTCGGAGCCAGCATCGGCCACGGAAGTGGTGCCGGCAAAGCCCGTCACACGGCAGAACCAGTTGTAGAACGGCACCGCCGCCCAGGCGAGCGAGCCCATCAGCAGCACCACGCCCACCGTCATCACCACGATGCGCCTGTTGGGGTCCATCTCCCGGAAGAACTGCTTCAGCCTCATTTCGCAAGCTCCTGCTCTGCCGGTCGGATGTGCTCGTAGGAGCGCATCTCGTCGCCACGCCGGGCCTTGACCACGGTCAGGCCGAAAATGATCGCCACGAAGCCGCCCAGCAGGAGCCCCACGCCGAGATTGCGCCCGAGACGGCGCCTGTGCATTTCATGTTCCCGTGCAAGCCCCATGATCAGACCCCCCAATAGCCGGACTGGTGCAGCGCCGCCTCGCCGAGGAGGGCCAGGAAATGGGCGAAGAGATAGATCAGCGAGAAGCGGAAGAAGCGCTTCTCGGCGCGGTAGTGATCGCCCGCGGCCGCTTCTTCGTCGCGGCGCATGAGGCGGATCGCGCCGAGGATGAAGAGCGCGTTCAGCACCGCCGCGGCCGCCAGATAGAGCGGCCCGCCGATCGAGGTGAAGCCGATCCCGATCGCCACGGGCGCGAGGATCAGCGTGTAGGCGAAGATATGGGCGCGGGTGGCGCGCCGACCGTGGGTCACCGTCAGCATCGGCACGCCGGCGCGGCTGTAATCACTGTTCATGAACAGGCAGAGCGCCCAGAAATGCGGCGGCGTCCAGAGGAAGATCAGCAGGAACAACAACACGCTTTCAAGGCTGATCGAGCCCGTGGCCACGGCCCAGCCGATCATCGGCGGGAAGGCGCCCGCCGCGCCGCCGATCACGATGTTCTGGGGCGTGCGCCGTTTCAGCCACATGGTGTAGATCACCACATAGAAGAAGATGGTGAACGCAAGAAGCGCGGCGGCGGTGAAATTGGCCGCAAGCCCCAGCATGACGACAGCAATGCCCGAAAGCGCGATGCCGATGGCGAAGGCCTCCTCGCGCGCCACCCGCCCCGCAGGCACGGGGCGCGCGCGGGTGCGCTTCATCTTCGCGTCGATATCCGAATCATACCACATGTTGAGCGCCCCCGAGGCGCCCCCGCCGATGGCGATGAACAGCACCGAGACGAAAGCGATGAAGGGATGCACGGGGCCCGGCGCCACCAGCACGCCCACCAGCGCCGTGAACACCACGAGCGACATCACCCGCGGCTTCAGAAGCGCGAAGTAATCGCCGAAACCGGCCTCTCCCTCCAGCGCCTCGAAGCTGATGCCCGTGGTATCGCTCATGCCCGTTCTCCAGAAGATCGCCCTGCGATCCGGTTGTCATTTCCCGCGCGCGGTGCGGGGCGAAATCTGCGCACGGGCGACACCGGAGATACTTCCGGCGCCGCCCGCACCCTCCCTGTTCAGTCGTTCGCCGCCAGCCTCACCGGGCGCGGTGCGGCGTCATCGCTCGCGAATTCTTCCTTCGCGCCCTTCAGCCATTCAGCGTATTTCTCCGGGCTCACGGCCATCACCACGATCGGCATGTAGGCGTGATCCTTGCCGCAAAGCTCCGAGCACTGGCCGAAGTAGACGCCTTCCTTCTCGACATTGAACCACAGCTCCGCGAGGCGGCCGGGCACCGCATCCTGCTTCACGCCGAAGGCCGGGATCGTCCAGCTGTGGATCACGTCGGAGCCGGTGACCTGCATCACCACGTTCTTGCCGACCGGAACCACAACAGGATTGTCCACCGCGAGCAGATATTCATCCGGGGTATATCCGTAATCGGCGAGCTCTTCCTTCTCCAGCAGGAGCGAATCGAACTCGATCCCGTCATCGGGATATTCATAGGACCAGAACCACTGGTTGCCCGTCACCTTGATGGTGAGATCGGCCTCCGGGATTTCCTGCTGCTTGAAGAGAATCGGCAGCGAGAAGGCGCCGATGATCACCAGAATCACCACCGGGATCAGGGTCCAGGCGATTTCCAGGGGCGCATTGTGGGTGAAGGTGGCGGCCTCGTGCCCGCGCGAGCTGCGGAATCTGCCGATGGCAAACAGCAAGAGCAGCACCACGAGCAGTACGATCGCGGTGATCAAGTAGAGAATCATGCCGTCGAGCCAGTGCACGTCACGCGCCAGTTCCGTCGCGGCGGGCTGGAAATTCATGCCCCCATCCACCGGCTTGCCGACCCTTTCAAGCTCCTGAAGGGTATCCTGCGCGCCGGCCGGCCCGGCCAGCCCGGCACCCATTGCCATCATCAGGAAACAGCCGATCCGGCCCGATATTCTGCGCATGGTGTTCATGTCCTCTTCCTGTCCACTTCCGGCCTTCGCGGCCGTTGTTGCCCCAGTCGTCAGCTTGCGCTGCCATGTCGAGTTGTGTCTGATCATTCTGAAACCATATATGAGGATATGTGACAAGCTCACAAAGCGCGTCAAACGGCCGCTTTTGTGATTTTGTCACCCGAAAAGCGGAGAAAATTCATGCCCGAAGCCCCCTTTCGCCCCTTCGAGACGCTGCTTGACGAGAATCAGGCGCTTGCTCACCTGCGCGCGGCCACGGCCGGCGCGGATGACGGCGAGCTTTTTCTCGAGCGGCGCCGCTCCGAGGCGCTGGTGTTCGATGACGGCCGGCTCAGGACCGCAAGCTTCGATGCCGCCGAAGGCTTCGGCCTGCGCGCGGTGCGGGGCGAGGCGGCGGGCTATGCCCATTCGACAGAGATCAGCGAAAGCGCCCTTGGCCGCGCGGCCCAAACGGCGCGCCTTGCGGTGGGGGATGGCGGCGGCACGCTCGCCGATGCGCCACCCCGCACCAACCGCCGCCTCTACCGCGATCTCGATCCGGTGAGCGAAACGGAATTTTCCCTCAAGGTCGAGACCCTTGCCGAGATCGATGCCTTCCTGCGCGAAGCGGACAGGCGGGTGGTGCAGGTCACCGCCTCGATCGCCGCCAGCGTGCAGGAAATCGAGATCCTGCGCCCCGAGGGAATGCGCCTCAGCGATACCCGCCCCATGGCGCGGCTCAACATCTCGGTGATCGTCGAGGATGCGAACGGGCGGCGCGAAAGCGGCGCGGCGGGCGGCGGGGGGCGGTTCGGGCTCACCGGGCTCATTGCCCGCGATCACTGGCAGGGCGTGGCGCGCGAGGCGCTTCGGATCGCGCTTGTCAATCTCGAGGCCGAGGCCGCGCCCGCGGGGCAGATGGACGTGGTGCTCGGCCCCGGCTGGCCCGGCATCCTCCTGCACGAGGCGGTGGGCCACGGGCTCGAGGGCGATTTCAACCGCAAGGGCACCTCCGCCTTCACCGGGCTCATCGGCCAGCGCGTGGCGGCGCCCGGCGTCACCGTGGTGGATGACGGCACCATCCCCGACAGGCGCGGCTCGATCAGCTTCGATGACGAAGGCACCCCCAGCCGGCGCAACGTGCTGATCGAGGATGGCATCCTCGTGGGCTACATGCAGGATCGCCAGAACGCCCGCCTGATGGGCGCCTCGCCCACCGGCAACGGGCGGCGCGAATCCTACGCCCACGCCCCCATGCCGCGCATGACCAATACCATCATGGAAAGCGGCAAAGCCGATCCCGCTGCCATCCTGGCCGATCTTGAAGACGGCATCTATGCCGTCGGCTTCGGCGGCGGGCAGGTGGATATCACCAACGGCAAGTTCGTCTTTTCCTGCACCGAGGCCTACCGGGTGAAGAAGGGGCGCGTCGGCGCCCCGATCAAGGGCGCGACCCTCATTGGCGACGGCCCCGCCGCGATGAAGCAGATCCGCGCCATCGGCAATGACATGGCCCTCGATCCCGGCATCGGCAATTGCGGCAAGGCGGGGCAATGGGTGCCGGTGGGCGTGGGCCAGCCCACGGTGCTGATCGGCGGGCTGACGGTGGGCGGCTCGGGCTAAGGCTCACGGGCGCGTATTCCCGCCGCTATATCAGAGGCTTGCGCGGGCGATATACAGATGATCGGCTCGTCAATCATCCAGGTTCACCGCACGGGGGGCAATCCCATGCACGGAACGCCCGCGGGGCGGGCTGGTGCTGAGCACGGGGCACCCCCGGCAAATGCCCGGCGGTGCCCTCCTACACATGAGGTGCGCGCTGCCGGGCAGCGGCTCCGCCTGATCTCCTCTCGTTCTAGCCGTGCTCCTCGGCGGCGGTTTCGGCAAGGGCGCGGTTGTAGGCCTTCAGCGCGTCCACCTGGTAGAGCACGCCCCAAAGCTCCGGCCCCTCCCCTTCGCCCGAGAGGGTGACGACGGGGATATAGCCGAGATTGGATTTCTCGAAGATCGGCATGGCGGCTTCGAGGGTGGCGTTGCCGTCAACGTAGATGCCCTGCTCGATGCGCTCCCAGATTTCCTCTTCCGGCGGCACGCCGTCAGCCTCCTTCGGGGTCATCACACGGGCGACGGAAAACATCTGCAGCAGGTAGGCCTGCGGGCCGGCGGCGAGGTGGATGTTGCGCCGCTCGAGAAGCGTGAGGAAGAAGGAGCGGTCCACGATCCGGCTCGCCAGCGCCACCGAGAGCGAAACCGCCACCATCACCGCCAGCCCGGTTTCCCAGTTGCCGGTAAGTTCGAAGACGATCAGCGTTGTCGAGATCGGCGCGCCCAGAACGGCCGCCGCCACCGCCCCCATCCCGGCCAGCGCATACATTGTTTCCGAGCCCGAAAGATCGGGAAAGATGGAGATGGCGACATGGCCGAAGGCGAGCCCCGCCAGCGCCCCCACCATGAGCGAGGGCGAGAAGATCCCGCCGCCCATCAACCCGGCCATGGTGATCGCCACCGCGATCACCTTGACGATGGTGAAGATGATTGCCTGCCCGAAGGAAAGCTGACCGGTGAGGGCGAGCGTCGTCGTCTCGTAGCCGACGCCGATGATATGGGGAAAGCGCAGGGCGATCAGCCCCAGGAGCAGCCCCGCGATCGCCGGGCGCAGCCAGAAGGGCATGCGGGTGCGCTTCTCGATCGCGTCGCCAAGATCCGTGGCCCAGAAAACCGAACGCATCAGCACCACGGCCACGATCCCGCAGAAAAGCCCCAGCAGCATGAAGGCCGGAAGCTCGGCATAGAAGGAGATGAGGCGCTCCGTGGGCAGGGTGAATTCGGTGATGTCGCCAAAGCTGGCCCGGCTCACCACCGTGCCGGCAACGGATGCGATGACGATCGGCCCGAAGGCATGCACGGCGAAATGGCGCAGGATCACCTCAAGCGCGAAGAGCGTGCCGGCGATGGGGGCGTTGAAGCTTGCCGAAACCGCCGCCGCAACCCCGCAGCCGAGGAGATCGCGCGCGGTGACGGGGCTGGCGTGGATGCGATCGGAAACCCATGTGGCGATCAGGCCGGCCATGTGCACCACCGGCCCCTCGCGGCCGGTGGAGCCGCCGGTGGAAAGGGTGATCAGCGAGGCGAGCGCCGAGGCGATACCGGCGCGTTTCTCCACCCGCCCGTCACGCAGCGCCGCGCCCTCGATCACATCCGCCACCGAGCGCACCCGCCCATCGGGGGTGAAGCGGTGCAGGATGATCCCCACGACGATCCCCCCGAGCACCGGAACCCCGACCACGCGATACCATTCGAGATGGCCGATCAGGCTATGGAGCTGGTGCACGTCGTCCGTGCCGTAGAAGAGGCGTTCGAGTAAGAGTATGGCATGGCGGAAAAGCACTGCCGCGGCACCGGCGGCAAGCCCGATCAGAAGCGCGAGAAACCAGAACAGCACATGCCCTGGCCCATCCTTGCGCACCGCCTCCATGGTGCGGCGGAATCCCTGCAAGAGCCGCCCCGCAGAAGTGCCCGCGGCAGTGCCCGCCTTGGTGTCTTCTTTCCCGCCCACCTGGCTCTCCCGTTCCGTCATGCCCCGATCGCGGCCGGGGGTTTTCCCCGTTCTCCGCTTGCCCTACTGTGCCCCCGCATGACGAGCGGAGACCACCATGAGAACAGAGAACGCAATCGCCGAGTTGTCCACACTCCTAGGCGATCGGCTGAAAACTTCCAAGGCCGAACGCGCCGCCCACGGCCAGAGCGAAACCCATTTTCCTCCCATGCCCCCCGATGCCGTGGCCTGGCCGCAGGATACGGCGGAGGTGAGCGCGATCATGAAGATCTGCTCCGCCCACGGCTGCCCGGTGATCCCCTATGGCGCGGGCACCTCGCTCGAGGGCCACACGCTCGCCCCGCAGGGCGGGATCACGCTCGACATGAGCCGGATGAACCGCCTTCTCGCCGTCAATGCCGAAGACATGGATTGCGTCGTCCAGCCGGGGCTCACCCGCGAAGAGCTCAATCGCGAACTGCGCGCCACGGGGCTCTTCTTCCCCATCGATCCCGGCGCCAACGCAAGCCTCGGCGGCATGGCCGCCACCCGCGCCAGCGGCACCACCGCCGTGCGCTACGGCACCATGCGCGACAACGTGCTCGCGCTCGAGGTGGTGCTGGCCGACGGCCGGGTGATCCGCACCGGCAGCCGGGCGCGCAAATCGAGCTCCGGCTATGATCTGACGGCCCTTTTCACCGGCAGCGAGGGCACGCTTGGCGTGATTACCGAGCTTGCCCTGCGCCTCCACGGCCAGCCCGAGGCGATCTCGGCCGCCGTCTGCGCCTTCGATGAGATCGGGGCGGCTGTCGATACGGTGATCGCCACGATCCAGATGGGCATTCCGATGGCGCGGATCGAATTCCTCGACGAGGCGAGCGTGCGCGCGGTGAACCTTTACTCGGACGCCGGGCTCCCGGAAAAGCCGCATCTTCTGCTGGAGTTTCACGGCTCGCCCGCAGGCGTGGCCGAACAGGCCGAGCGCTTCGGCGAGATCGTGGCCGAAATGGGGGGCAGCGATTTTCGCTGGGCCAGCCGGCCCGAGGAGCGCAGCCGGCTGTGGGAGATGCGCCACAAGGCCTTCTATGCCTGCCTTGCGCTGCGCAAGGGGGCGCGGGCACTCGTCACGGATGTCTGCGTGCCGATCTCGCGGCTTGCGCAGGCGGTGCGCGAAACCCGCGCCGATATCGATGCAAGCCCCCTCATGGGCCCGATCCTCGGCCATGTGGGCGACGGCAATTTCCACGCGATCCTTCTGGTGGAACCGGACAACGCGGCGGAAATGGCGGAGGCGAAGGCGCTGGCCGAACGGATGGCCGAGCGCGCACTCCGCCTTGGCGGCACGATCACCGGCGAACACGGGGTCGGCCTGGGCAAACGCCCCGCAATGGCGCGCGAACACGGCGCGGCCTGGGATCTGATGCGCGAGATCAAGGCGGCGCTTGACCCGGGCGCCATTCTAAATCCCGGAAAGGTTGTATAGGCGAAGTCCGATTTCACGAATGGGTGCGCCGGCACGGAATTGCCTTGAAAATTCCCCCATTCCTTTCTGGATACGGCCCCATTTTCGAGGTATTGTGAGCTTCGGATTTGGTAGAAATGTTTTCGGTTTTGCGGAGTTGTTTCATCCGACTCCCTGATGCGCTGAGCCTTGTTTTTCGAATGCATTGATCTTCAGTCCTGCGGGCTGGGGCGCAGCGCATGCCGGATTCCGGGGCGGGAATGGATTGACGGGAATGGAAGCTGACAAACAGGACAAGGATAGCAAGAGCGGGGATGATGATCGCCGGGCGCCGGGGCAGAGCGATCTGGTGATCGACCGCCTCTACGAGGTGGCGATCGATCCGTTGCGCTACGAAGAGCTTCTGGATCAGTGGGAAAGCCTGATCTCCCCGATCCGCAAGAATGCAAACGGCGCCCCGATCGAGGATCGCCTCGACAAGAGCCTCGGCCGCCACTTCCAGCGCGCCGGCCTTTTTCTCGATCAGCTGGATCACAAGGAAGGCGGCGCGGGCGAGCAGGATCTGCTCGTGCCCTTCGAAAAGAACGCCGCCTTCATGATCGGGCGTGAAATGCGCTTCATCGATACCAATGACGCCGCCCGGGCCACGCTCGGGATACGCAAGGGGGCGCCCCTCTCCGATCTGCCCGTCAATGCCGAGGATCTCGAGGCGCTGCGCGAAAAGCTCGGCCTCA
>JALVEX010000096.1 GCA_027030435.1 Paracoccaceae bacterium | reverse complement strand
CGCATCTCGCCCACTTCCCCGAGGATCTTCCCGGCGCGCGCCGCCCCGCCCTTCGCTGAGATCAGGCGGCCGCGAAAGGCCTCCACCGCGGCGCCGAGCCCCATGTTGCCGGCCACCGAGCGGGCGCGGGTGAGCGCAAGATGCTCCCAGACCCAGGCCTCGTTCATCTGGTATTCGCGGAAGGCTGCCCAGGAGGTGGCCACCGGGCCCTGGCGGCCGGAGGGGCGCAGACGCATGTCCACTTCAAAGAGGCGGCCCTCGGCCATGGGGGCGCTCAGGGCCGTCACATAGGCCTTGGTGAGGCGGGCGAAATACTGGCGCGCGGGCAGCGGGCGGGGGCCGTCCGACACCGCATCACCCGGCGCGTCATAGATCACGATCAGATCGAGATCGGAGGCCGCATGCAGCCGCCCCGCCCCGAGCGAGCCCATGCCGAGCACCACCGCCCCCTGCCCCGGCTCCGGCCCGTGCCGGCGGGCGAATTCCGCCGCAACCACCGGCCAGAGCGCACAAAGCACCGCCTGGGCGAGATCGCCATACTGCCGCCCCGCCTCGCGCGCATCCACAAGCCCGCGCAGGAAATGGACCCCGATGCGGAAGTGCCATTCCTTCGCCCAGCGGCGCGCGGCATCGAGGCGGGCCTCGTAATCCCCGCCCTCTCCCCCGGCGCGCGCGAGCACGGATCCCAGTTCGCGCTCGAGCGCCGGCGCGCCCGGCCATTCGGCGAAGAAATCCCCCGCCAGCACCGCATCGAGCACCCCGGGATTGCGCGCCAGATGCTGGCCGAGCGCCGGCGCGGTGGTGACGATATCGAGGATGAGATCGATCAGCTGCGGATTGGCCTCGAAGAGCGAGAAGATCTGCACCCCGGCCGGCAGGCCGGCGAGGAAGCGATCGAAGGCGGCAAGGGCCTCGCCGGGGCGCGCGCCGCGCGCAAGGCGCTTCAGGATTTCGGGGCGCAGGCGCTCGAAGATCGCCGTGGCGCGCGCCGAGCGCAGCGCCGGGTAGCCCGGCCACTGGGCCATGATCTCCTGCGCCTGCGCGCCGAGATCGGGCGCGGGCTCCGGGGCGGGCGATGGCGCGAAGAAGCCTTCGGTGCGCTCATGCACCGCTGCGAGGCGGGCGGCGATCTCTTCGCGCAGGCGCGCGGGATCCGCCTCACCCATGAAGCAGGCGAGGCGGGCAAATCCCTCGGGCGTTTTCGGCAGGGCGTGGGTCTGGGCGTCATTTATCATCTGCACCCGGTGCTCGAGCGTGCGCAGGAAGCGATAGTGGCCGCCAAGCTCTTCGGCCAGATCGCTGCCGATCCAGCCCCGTGACGCAAGCCGCTCCAGCCCCTGAAGCGTGGCGCGCACGCGCAGGCTCTCGTCGCGCCCGCCGGCGATCAGCTGGCGGGTCTGGGTGAAGAATTCGATCTCGCGGATCCCTCCCGCCCCGAGCTTCAGATCATGGCCTTCAAGCGTGATCGCCCCGCCCTGCCCCGGATGCAGGCGCTTGTGGCTGCGGATGCGCAGGCGCATGTCATGGGCATCCTCGATGGCGGCGAAATCGAGATGCCTGCGCCACACGAAGGGCCGCAGGCGCGCGAGGAAGGCCTCCCCCGCGCCGATATCCCCCGCCGCCGGGCGGGCCTTGATCCAGGCCGCGCGCTCCCAGGTGCGGCCCTGGCTCTCGTAATATTGCTCCGCCGCGTCCATGCCGATGCAGACAGGCGTCACCGCCGCGTCCGGGCGCAGCCTCAGATCGGTGCGAAACACATAGCCCTCGGCGGTGTTCTCGCTCAGAAGCCGCGTGAGGCGGCGGGTGGCGCGGATGAAGCCGCTGCGTGCCTCGTGCACGTCTGCGGGGGCGAAGCGGCTTTCGTCGAACAGGCAGATGAGATCGATGTCGGAGGAGTAATTGAGCTCATGCGCGCCCATCTTGCCCATCGCCATCACCACCATGCCGAGGGCGGAAGGATCGCTCCCCGGCGAGATCCCCGGCAGCCTTCCACGCGCGATCTCGGCGCCGAGAAGGGCGCGAAGGCCCGTCTCCACCGCCGCATCGGCAAAGCGGGTGAGCGCCGAGGTGACCTGCATCAGATCCCACGCGCCGCCGAGATCCGAGAGCGCCACGAGAAGCGCGAGTCGGCGCTTGGCGCGGCGCAGGCGGGGGGCGAGCTGATCGGGCGGACAGTCTCCCATCTCGCGGATCAGGCCATCGAGCGCGTGTTCAGGGCCGGCGCTGGCCGCGCGCAGCCATTCGCCCTCACGCGCAAGCAACCCCGCGAGATAGGGGCTGCACCCGGCCGTGCCGGCGATCAGTTCGCGCAAGTGGGGCGCGAGATCGGCGAAGGCTTCGCCCGCCTCGCGGCCTCGTTCGCGATCATGCGGGATCGGGGTGCGGGTGATGCGGCTTGCGAGATCCATTGCAGGAGGATGCTTTGCCCCGCGTGCGTGGTCAACCGTCATCGCGCAGAAGTATTTTGCCCAGCTGTGATTCGGGGCCGGCCCTGCATTAATGTGAAAATTATTTACATCACCTCTTGATTTTTCGCCCAGGGGCGCCAATATCGGCAATGTGAAATACCTTAACATACCCGGAACCCGCAAAGGAGATCATGATGTCAACCATTGCAACCTTCCCCTCGCAGGCCGAAAGCTGGCTGGATGAACGCGGCAAGGGCGCCTGGATCGCGGCCATGGTGCTTGGCTTCATCCTGTTCTGGCCGATCGGGCTGGCGCTGCTGTTCTACATGATCTTCGTCAAGCGGACATTCTCATGTGGAGGGAACTCCTGCCGCTCCTGGAAACACGGGCGCGCGGACCGGCACCGGGGCCAATGGCGATCCGCCACGCGCCCGAGCGGCAACAGCGCCTTCGATACCTACCGGGAAGAGACCCTGCGCCGGCTGGAAGAGGAACAGGCGCAGTTCGAAGCCTTCCTGGCCCGCCTGCGCCGGGCGAAGGACAAGGCCGAATTCGATCAGTTCATGGAAGAGCGCGCGCAGGAGGCGGGCAGAACCGACGCGGAGGGGGAAGAGGATGAAGCACACTACCAGCCCCGCGTCGATGAATACCGGGGCATGCGCCCTGCCCCGCGTGGGGATCACGGCAGATACGAGTGAGCCCATGGCCGGCGCGAGGCCGCTCGGCAAGACGGAAAGGACGGCCCCGCAGGGGGCCGCCCTTTCGCATTTTAACCAAGCCGCAATAACGGGCTTGGCGGAATTCGAAACCGTTGCTAACCTGAATTTAATTCAAATCCTGCACATCCGGGGAAACTCCCGGAGAAGACGGGCGAAAGCCGGAGAAACGGGGAACCGGGAAACAGGGTCGCCGGTGAAACAGGGGAAAACCGAAGCCGATGCATCACAGCCTGCCCATCGCGCCGCAATTCTACGTGACGGCCCCCCAGCCCTGCCCCTATCTCGAGGGGAAGATGGAGCGCAAGCTGTTCACCGCGCTGCACGGCTCCGCCGCCGCCGCCCTCAATGACAGCCTTTCCAAACAGGGCTTCCGCCGCTCGCAGAACGTGCTCTACCGCCCCTCCTGCGCCGATTGCTCGGCCTGTTTCTCGGCCCGCATAAGGGTGGCGGATTTCAGGCCCTCTAAAAGCCAGCGCCGTGCCAAGAGGCGCAATCGCCATCTCGTGCGCGAGGCGATGTCGCCCTGGGCGACGGACGAGCAATACGATCTCTTCCGCGCCTATCTCGAAAGCCGCCACGCCGATGGCGGCATGGCCGACATGGACGTGTTCGAATTCTCCGCCATGATCGAGGAAACCCCTATCAAGACGCGGGTGATCGAATATACCGATCCCGATGCCGGGGAGGCGGAGCGCCTCGCCGCCGTCTGCCTCACCGATGTGATGGATGACGGGCTCTCGCTCGTCTATTCCTTCTTCGATCCCGCCCGCGCCCACCGGAGCCTCGGCACCTACATCATCCTCGATCACATAGAGATCGCGCGTGCCGTGGGGCTGCCTTACGTCTATCTCGGCTACTGGGTGCCCGGCAGCCCGAAGATGAGCTACAAGGCCCGCTTCCGCCCGCTCGAGATCTATCGCAACGGCGAATGGGAAGAGCTGACCGACCCGGAAAATCTCAACCCCGATACGCACCCGCTCTCGGTGGATCCGATTTCGCAGCAGGTGGCGCGCATCGACCTGCCGCAGACCTGCGCGAAAGGCGGCGCGGGGCGCGGGGGTGATCCGGCCGGCTGAGCCTGCTCCCGGCCCCTGCCTGCATTTCCGCAACCCTAGGTCACATACCCATAAACAGGATTCCCATTTCTGACGCGTTGTGATTCACTTTCTGCAAAGAGCAG
>JALVEX010000095.1 GCA_027030435.1 Paracoccaceae bacterium | reverse complement strand
CACCGGCCACAGCTACATCGTCTATGGCCCGCTGGCGAACGGCGCCACCACGCTGATGTTCGAAGGCGTGCCCACCTACCCGGATGCCTCGCGCTTCTGGCAGGTCTGCGACAAGCACAAGGTCAATCAGTTCTACACCGCCCCCACCGCCATCCGCGCCCTTATGGGGCTTGGGGATGAATATGTGGAGCGCTGCGATCTTTCCTCGCTGAAGCTCCTGGGCACGGTGGGCGAGCCGATCAACCCGGAGGCCTGGGAGTGGTATTACCATGTCGTCGGCAAGGGGCGCTGCCCGATCGTCGATACCTGGTGGCAGACGGAAACCGGTGGCCACATGATCACCCCCCTGCCCGGTGCCCATGCGCTGAAGCCCGGCGCGGCGATGAAGCCCTTCTTCGGCGTGCAGCCGGCGGTGCTCGATCCCCAGTCGGGCGAGGAGATCACCACCACCGAGGCCGAGGGCGTGCTGGCGATAAAGGACAGCTGGCCCGGCCAGATGCGCACCGTCTGGGGCGATCACGAGCGCTTCGAGAAGACCTATTTCGCCGATTACCCCGGCTATTACTTCGCCGGCGACGGCTGCCGCAGGGACGCGGACGGCGATTACTGGATCACGGGCCGGGTGGATGACGTCCTGAACGTCTCCGGCCACCGCATGGGCACGGCCGAGATCGAAAGCGCGCTGGTGGCCCATGAAGCCGTTGCCGAGGCCGCGGTGGTGGGCTATCCGCACGAGATCAAGGGCCAGGGCATCTATGCCTATGTAACGCTCATGGCCGGCGTCGAGCCCTCGGATGCGTTGCGCAAGGAACTCGAGCTATGGGTGCGCAAGGAGATCGGCCCGATCGCCAAGCCCGACTGCATCCAGTGGGCCCCCGGCCTGCCGAAAACCCGCTCCGGCAAGATCATGCGCCGCATCCTGCGCAAGATCGCCGAAAACGATTACGGCAACCTCGGCGATACCTCCACCCTCGCCGATCCGAGCGTGGTGGACGATCTGATCGAAAACCGGATGAACCGGGGCTGAGGCTGCGCCCGGCGCGCGCGACAAGCCGGGTAACGAAAACCCGCCGGCGCCACTTGCCGGCGGGTTTTTCGTGCCGTTTCGAGGCTCCGGCGGCCGGGAGCCGCTATAGGGGCGGCTCAGCCCTTCTTCTTCTTCTTCTCCAGCACCAGCCATGTCATCATGCCAAGGGGCGGCAGGCTGTCGCGCTCCACCTCTTCAAGCGCGGGCTCGCCAAGCACCATCGAGATCGGGAAATCCGAATGCCAGCCGAGCAGATTTTCAAGCGGCGCGGTTACCTTCTCGAGCGCCGCCATCAGCCCCTTTTCGCGCGCGAAATGGTTGACGATGATCACCTGCCCCCCCGGCTTCACCACCCGCGCCATCTCGGCCATCACCCGTTCGGGCTCGGGCACCACCGAGATCACATGCATGGCGGTGACGAAATCGAAGCTCTCGTCGGGAAAATCAAGCTCCCGTGCGTCCATCTGGCGCAGATCCTGAACGTGCGCGAGCCCCGCGCGCGCCACCCGCGCCCTCGCCTTTTCCAGCATCTCGGGCGAGAAATCGATCCCCGTCACCGCCACATCGCCGGTGTAATAGGGGAGCGAAAGCCCGGTGCCGACGCCCACTTCCAGCACCGATCCCCCCCGCGCGCTGATATGAGCCGCGGCCCGGCGGCGGCCGGCGTGGGTCACGGCGCCGAAGGTGTTGTCATAAACAGGCGCCCAGCGGCGGTAGGATTTCGATACGGCTTCGGCTTCCATCACTCATACTCCTCGTGAAAGATCATCGGCCCCGCCAGACGACGGAGGTTTCAGGGCATAGCGGGCCAGCACCGCCAGATAGACAAGCTGGAACGCGAGCAGCACCGGCCAGGGCCATGTGATCGCCGCCGCCACGACGGCGATCAGCCCCACCATCATGAAGGGCGCATTTTCGCGCGCAATACGCAGGCTGCGCAGAGAGGGGGTTGTGAAACGTGCGATCATCATCAGCCCCACCGCCACCAGCCAGATGGCTGTCAGCGGTTGCAGCGCCGGGCCGAGCAGCCCCGGCCAGTTCTGCGCCAGCACCAGGGGCAGCAGCACCAGAAGCGCCGCGCCCGGCGCCGGAACGCCGCGGAAAAGCCCGCCCCCCGGCGCCTTTCCCGTCTTTGCCTCGGTATTGTAGCGCGCCAGCCTCAGCGCCGCGCAGATGGCGAAGATCAGCACCGCGATCCAGCCGCTGCTGCGCCAGCCGTCCAGCGCCCAGATATAGAGCACCAGCCCCGGCGCCACCCCGAAATTGACGAAATCCACCAGGCTGTCGAGCTCGGCGCCGATGGCGCTGGTGCTCTGCAAGAGCCGGGCTGTGAAGCCGTCCAGAAGATCGAGAAGCGCCGCCAGCATGATCAGCGAAACGGATGTCGCCACATGCCCGTCAAAGGCAAGGCGGATCGCCGTCAGCCCCGCGCAGCCCGCGCCGAGCGTGATCAGGTTGGGCAACAGCTGCGCCACGTTGAGCACAGCCGCCTGCGCCTTGCCGCGCCCCGGTGGCCGCTCCATTCCCATTATTCGATCCTCGCCTTGCGCGGGGGCTCGTCGGATTGCAGATCCGCAAGCACGGTTTCGCCCGCGATCATCGTCTGCCCCACCGCCACCAGCGGCGAAACCCCCTCGGGCAGATAGACATCGAGCCGCGAGCCGAAGCGTATGAGCCCGAAGCGCTCGCCGGTGCGAAGCCGCGCGCCCTCCTCCACGAATGGCACGATCCGGCGCGCCACCAGCCCAGCGATCTGCACCACCACCAGCGGGCGGCCGTCGCCCTCCATCTCGATCAGCAGGCCGTTGCGCTCGTTGTCCTCGCTGGCCTTGTCGAGCGAGGCATTGAGGAACTTGCCGGGGCGATAGGCCATCTTCGCCACCCGCCCGCCGATCGGCGCGCGGTTCACGTGGCAGTTGAACACCGACATGAACACGCTGATGCGCGTGCGCGCTGCTTCGCCAAGGCCGAGCTCCGCGGGCGGCACGGCAGCCTCGATCATGGAAACCACCCCATCGGCGGGCGAGACGATCAGCCCCGCGCGCTCGGGCACCGCGCGCCTGGGATCGCGGAAGAAATAATAGCACCAGAAAGTGAGCCCGAGCCCGAGCCAGCCCAGAGGCGCCCAGAGCCAGAACAGGATCACCGTGGCCACGGCAAACCCCGCCACGAAGCGGATGCCCTCGGGGTGCATCGGCTTCAGGACCGTCTCGTGCATCTTGAGGCTCATGCGCGCCTTCCCTGCCTTCCGCCTGGGTAGATGGGCAGGGCATACAGAGCCTTCATGTCGGTTTCAATGCGCAATATGGCGCTTTTGCACAAATCTGGCGGAGGCCGGATCGGCCGCTTGATCGCCCCGCATGCCGGGCGCCCTGTCCCATCACTGGTCCGCAAATATCCCCGGGGGTGCGGGGCGGGGGCCGGAAGGAAGTCGGGCAGCCCCCGCTCCTCAGGCTTCTTCGAGCTCCACCATCAGATCCTTGGCCTCCACCTGCCCGCCCGCCTGCACATGCACCGCCTTCACCACCGCGTCGCGCTCGGCATGGATGCCGGTTTCCATCTTCATCGCCTCGATGGTCAGCAGCAGATCCCCCGCCTTCACCTTCTGCCCGGCGGCCACGTTCACGCTCGCCACCACCCCCGGCATCGGCGCGCCGATGTGATCGGGGTTGCCCTCCTCGGCCCTGGGGCGCTCAGTGGCTTCGGATTTCACCAGGCGGTTGGGGACGCGGATGGTGCGGGGCTGGCCGTTGAGCTCGAAGAACACCTTCACGTCGCCGTCTTCATTGGTTTCGCCCACCGCCTGCAGGCGGATCTCGAGGATCTTGCCGGGATCGATCTCGGCCGAGATCTCCTCGCCCGGCTCCATGCCGTAGAAGAAATTGGGCGTGGGCAGGGTGCGCGCCGGGCCGTAGCGGCGGTGGCGGCCCATGTAATCGAGAAACACCTTCGGATACATCAGATATCCCATCAGATCCTCGTCATCCACCTCGAAGCCCTCGAGCTCGGCCGAAAGCGCGGCGCGCGTGCTTTCCAGATCCACCGGCTCAAGATGCGCGCCGGGGCGGTCGGTGATCGGCTTCTCGCCCTTCAGCACCTTCTTCTGCAGCGCCTCGGGCCAGCCGCCCGGGGGCTGGCCGAGATTGCCGCGCATCATGTCCACCACCGAATCGGGGAAGGCGACTTCCGTTTCGGGATCGAGCACATCCTCCACGCTCAGGCCCTGCGCCACCATCATCAGCGCCATGTCGCCCACCACCTTGGAGCTGGGCGTCACCTTCA
>JALVEX010000094.1 GCA_027030435.1 Paracoccaceae bacterium | reverse complement strand
TTCATAAACGCTGCGCCCCCCGAGGATGCTGTCGGGGCGGGAGAAATAGACATGTTCGAAGATGCAGAAGCGGGGGCTTTGCTGCGCGAAGGGGCGCATGCTCTCGATCCCGCCCCCGGCGCTGATGACCACCATCTCGCCGGGCTCCACCTCGCGGAGGAATTCGGCGCCGATGATATCGAGCGCGCAGGTTTCGCTGGAAAGCACCCAGCCTTCGCCGAGCCGCCCGATCACCAGCGGGCGCACGCCGAGTGCATCGCGCACGCCGATCAGCTTGGTGCGGGTCATGGCGACGATCGAAAACGCCCCCTCCACCCGGCGCAGCGCATCCTTCATCCGCTCGGGGATGGTGCGCTGATAGCTGCGCGCCATCAGGTGGATGATGCATTCGCTGTCGGAACGGGACTGAAAGATCGAGCCGTGCTCGATCAGCTCGCGCCTGAGCGCCACCGCATTGGTGATATTGCCGTTATGCGCCACCGCCGCGCCGCCCATGGAGAACTCGCCGAAGAAGGGCTGGACGTCGCGGATCGCGGTGTTGCCCTTGGAGCCGGCGGTGGAATAGCGCACATGGCCGATGGCAAGCGGGCCCGGGAGGGTTTCCATCAGGCTTTTCCTGGTGAAATTGTCGCGCACATAGCCGAAGCGGTGGGCGGAATTGAAGCCGTGCTCCGGGTGCCAGGCGACGATCCCGCCGGCCTCCTGGCCGCGGTGCTGGAGCGCGTGCAGGCCCAGCGCCACGAAATTCGCCGCATCCTCGACCCCGATCACGCCGAAAACGCCGCATTCTTCCTTCAGCTTGTCGTCGTCGAAAGGGTGACGAAGCGAGAAATTCGGCGGCATTTCGGGGCGCATGCGGATACTCCGAATCCATGGCTGGCGCGATGCCCTTCTCATACTGGGAAGGGGGCGCGGAGTCATCACCGGAAATGGGCGCCTGCATGCGGCGAAACGGCCTGCGGAGCAGGGCGGATCAGGCGCCGCGGTGGATTTTCCGCTGCGGCGCGCGGCCGCTTTATTGCGAGGGCGGCCTTTTCATGCGGCCCGCACCGGTGGTATCGGTGCCGGAGGCCGGGGCAGCGGCTTCGGGCGCCGGCCCTTTGGCGCTGCAATAGCCCACAAGCTCTTCATACTGGCGGGTGACCCAGCTCATCGCCTGTTCGGGGTTGCGCTGTTCGATCTGGTCTATGACGCTGGCGAAGAGCTGCTTGGAGCGGCTGTCGTCCACCATCGGGATCGGAGCGGTGGTGATCACGCGGTCATAGATGAAGAAGGCGATCGCCACGAGCACCGCGCCGCGCAGCACGCCGAAGAGAAAGCCGAGCGCCTGATCCACGCCGCCGAGCGCCGAGCGCTGCACCATGTTGGAGAAAAGCGGGGTGAAGATCGAGGCCACGATCAGCGCCGCCACGAAAACCCCCGTGAAGGCGGCGAGCAGTGAAAGCTCGCAGCTCTTTTCCACCAGCTTGTTGATCACCGGGACTTCCTTAACCAAAGGCTCGACCTGGGGCGCGAAGACATAGGCCGCGACAGCCGCCGCGACCCATCCGACGATCGCCAGGGTTTCGCGCACGAAGCCTCTTGCATAGGCCAGGATTGCCGAAAGAATGATGACGATGGCCACAACGCCGTCGATTATTGTGAAGCCTTCCATGGTTCACGCTCCGTTATCAGCCTCGGGAGCCGGGCTCCCGAAAAATCGCCCCACAACATCGCCGAGATCCTGAAAATGCGCTATTCTCAGGCTTCCCTGCGCGCCCGTCTTTGTGCCTGCTGGCACAATGGCTTTGGTAAAACCAAGTTTTACCGCTTCTTTCAAGCGATTTTCTGCCTGAGCCACGGGCCTCAGCGCCCCTGATAGACTGATTTCGCCGAAAACCACAGCATCAGCCGGCAATGCCCTGTTTTCGCGCGCCGACAGTAGCGCCACGGCCACAGCGAGATCGGCCGCCGGCTCGCTGATCTTCAGGCCCCCGGCCACGTTGAGATACACATCCAGCCCCGCAAAGCCCACGCCGCAGCGCGCTTCCAGCACCGCGAGGATCATCGCGAGGCGGCTGCCGTCCCAGCCCACGACGCTGCGCCGTGCCTGGGGCTGGGGGGCGGGGGAAACCAGCGCCTGGATCTCGCACAGGAGCGGGCGCGTGCCCTCGATCCCGGCAAACACCACAGAGCCCGCCGTGGGCGCGCTGCGTTCGCCCAGAAAGAGGGCGGAAGGGTTCTTCACCTCCGCAAGGCCTCGCCCCGTCATCTCGAACACGCCGATCTCGTGGGCCGGGCCGAAGCGGTTTTTCACCGCGCGCAGGATGCGGAACTGATGCCCGCGCTCGCCCTCGAAATAGAGCACCGTATCCACCATGTGCTCGATCACCCGTGGCCCGGCGATCTGGCCTTCCTTGGTCACATGGCCCACCAGCACCACCGAAAGCCCATGGCGCTTGGCGAAGGTGGTTAGCTCGTGAGCGGCGGCGCGCACCTGGCTCACCGAGCCCGGCGCGCTTTCCACATGATCGGCCCACATCGTCTGGATCGAATCGATGATGGCGATATCGGGCCGCTCGGCCTCCAGCGTGGTGAGGATGTTGCGCAGATTGGTTTCGGTCGCGAGCTTCACCGCCGCATCCGCCAGCCCGAGGCGGCGGGCGCGCATGCGCACCTGGGCGCTGGCTTCCTCGCCGGAAATGTAGATCGCCTTCAGCCCGGCGCGCGCGAATTGCGCCGCCGCCTGCAAAAGCAGCGTGGATTTGCCGATCCCCGGATCGCCGCCCACGAGGATCGCGCTTGCCGGCACCAGCCCGCCCCCGAGCACGCGGTCAAGCTCGCCGAGCCCCGAGCGGGTGCGCGGCGGCGGCGCCTCCTCGGTGGAGAGATCGCTCAAGGGGATGCGCGCGCCCCGGCGGTTTCCGAGCGAGGTTTTCGCCGGGCCGGCGGCGAGGGGGGCTTCCTCGGAGATGGTGTTCCAGGCGCCGCAGGCATCGCAGCGGCCGGACCATTTCCCATGCGCCGCGCCGCAGGCCGAGCAGGTGAAGGTGAGTGTCTTTGCCATGCAGGGGCTTATGGCTCAATGCGGGCGCTTTTCCAAGCGTTCCGCGCCGGCGCGTTCCGTCAGCATGGATATGGCGATGCTGGCGAGGATGCAGGCGGTGAAGAGATAGAGCCCCCAGGCCGTTTCCACCCTGCCATAGCCGATGCCCTTAGCGACCACGATATAGAGCGCGATCAGGAAGACATCGCCCATCGCGAGCTTACCCAGCACATGCAGCACCGGCAGCACGCGGCGATCGAGTAGATGAAAATGCACCAGCGCGAGCCCGATTGTCTTCAGGTAGGGGGCGAATATTGCCAGCCCCGTCACCAGGAGCGCGAGGGCCACATCCGTTTCCCACAGGGATTGCAGCCCCGAGATCACGGATATCTCCGAAAGCCCGAACAGAGGCAACAAGCCCGCGCGCAGCAGGGGCGCGAACCAGGCCAGCGGGAACAGCACGAGCAGCGAGAGGTTGAGGTATTTCAGCAAGACCATGGGGCAGGGTTGGCATTCCCGGCACGATCTTGCAACCTGAATTGCGCACCTTCCTGCGGCGGCGGCGATAGAGGGGGCTTCTGCGCAGCACGGCTGCGAGCACCCTTCCGGCGATCCAGAGCGGCAGCGCGGCGGCGGCGAGGCCGAGCATTTCGGGATCGGGCGTGCGGGCAAAGAGGATATGCGGGAAGGTCAGCGCCGCAATCACCAGCCCGGCAAGCGAGAGCGCGAGATAGAGGAAGAGATTGTAGCTCACCGAACGCCTGGCCCGGCGCAGCCCGAGAAACATCACGATCACGGGAATATCGGCGAAGAAGATGCGCAATGCGAGATCGGCAATCGGGCTTTCGAAGACCATGCTTCTCGTTCTCCGTTCAGGCTTCACCCCCGCCCTCATGGTTAAGATGCGGTAAGAGGTCTTAATGCCAGGTTAACCGGAGGTTGTGTTTTCATCCCTTGAGGGCCTTTTCGGGATCGGGGTGTGAAAAAACCGTGGCAAAAAGGTTAACGGATTGAATAACGGCGTTTATCAGCCCCAACAGGATCCGGTCTGCGAGGGGATGTCAACACGCTTGGGATGAGTCGGCTGGCTTTGCCCCGGGGCTCAGCGGATGGCCGCGATCGGCCCTTCCGGGCGGCCGTGGATGAACTGATCCACGTAAGGATTGCCGCTGTTTTCCAGCTGCTCCACCGGCCCGCACCACTGGATCACGCCCTCGTGCAGCATGGCCACCTTGTCGGCGATGGCGCGCACGCTTGTCATGTCATGGGTGATGGTCATCGCCG
>JALVEX010000093.1 GCA_027030435.1 Paracoccaceae bacterium | reverse complement strand
GAGCGCACCCACAAGCGCCCGCTCACCGATCGTCTGCTGCGCTGGGTGCTGGCGCGGATCATCCCCTATCCTACCCGCTTCCGCCTGGCACTTCTGGGGGCGAAGATGGCGCGCCCCTTCGCCCGCTTCATCCCCGACAAGCGCCTGCGGGCGATGATCGCGATGGCGCCGAAGGAGATCCCGCCGGTCAGCCGCAACGATGATCCGCAGGTTTTTCCGGCGCAGGGCGCGCGCAGGATGCGGGTGGCGCTGATGACAGGCTGCGCCCAGCGCGCGCTCAACACCGATATCAACGATGCCACAATCCGCATACTGCGCCGGCTTGGCTGCGAGGTGGTGATCGCGCGCGGCATGGGCTGCTGCGGCGCGCTTACCCATCACATGGGCAAGGAGGCGGAGGCGCATGCGAGCGCGGCGCAAAACATCCGCGCCTGGATGGCGGAGGTGCGTGGCGAAGGGCTTGATGCGATCGTCATCAACACCTCGGGCTGCGGCACCACGGTGAAGGATTACGGCCATATGTTCCGCACCGAGCCGCTGGCGGAAGACGCCGCGCATGTGGCGGGGCTTGCGCTCGATATTTCGGAGCTTCTGGAGCGTCTCGGAATTCCCGAGGGCGAGGAGAAGGGCCTGCGGGTGGCCTATCACGCCGCGTGCAGCCTCCAGCACGGCCAGCAGGTTAAAACGGCGCCGAAGAAGCTCCTGAAGCGGGCCGGCTTCGAGGTGGTGGAGCCGAGGGACGCGCATCTGTGCTGCGGCTCGGCGGGCACCTACAACCTGCTTCAGCCCGAGATCTCGCAGGAGCTGAAGCGGCGCAAGGTGGAAACCCTCGAAGAGCGCGCGCCGGACGTGATCGCCACCGGCAATATCGGCTGCATGATGCAGATCGGATCGGCAACCGGCATCCCGGTGGTGCATACGGTGGAACTGCTGGACTGGGCCACCGGCGGGCCGAAGCCGCGTGCCCTTGCGGCGGGCAAGCCATAATCCTGCCACAAGGGTTGCATATATATCGCGATAAATTGCATCCTTTTCCGGCCGTTCGGGGCCGAGAGAAGAATCGCGGAGGGGTAATGCGGCTTTTCCTGATCTGTGTTTCCATGCTGCTTGCCATGGCAGGAGTGCTGCGCGCCGAGGGTGACAGCCCGCTCAGGATGCTGATTACCGGTGCCGACAGCCGGGGTTGGGAAGCGGTTGGGCGGCTCAACATCAATGATGAAGCCATGTGCACCGGCGCCCTGATCGCGCCCGATATCGTGCTGACGGCCGCTCATTGCCTCTTCGACATGGAAACCGGCAAGCGCTACCCGGCCTCGCGGATCGAATTCCTGGCCGGCTGGCGCAACGGGCGGGCAAGGGCGCAGGTGCGGGCCCTGAACGCCGCGATCCTGCCCGAATATGTCTATGATCCGCACCAGCCCGTTTCCCTCGTGCAAAAGGATATTGCGCTGTTGCGCCTTGTCCGCCCCATCCGCAACACGGCGATCAAACCGTTCGACCTCGCCGAAAGGCCGGGAAAGTGGGATCAGGTGGAGGTGGTTTCCTATGCGCGCGACCGCGCGCAATCCCCGAGCCTGCAGGAGCGCTGCCATGTGCTGGCGCGCCAGTCCGGCACGCTGATGCTCTCCTGCGATGTGGATTTCGGCTCTTCCGGTGCGCCTGTCTTCGTGGAGAAGGACGGCCGCCCGCATGTCGTCTCGGTGATCTCGGCCAAGGCGCAGCTCGGAAGCAAGAAGGTAGCGCTTGCCGCGGCGGTCAAACGCCAGATCGACACGCTCATGAAAAGCCTCGATGAAGCCCCGGCAGCGGCGAATGGACTGCCCGTCGTGCGCCGGCTGGGGAACCCGGTGATGCGCAGCAGCGGCGGCGCCAAATTCATGCGCCCGTAAGCGCATTCAGCCCGAAGGCCGCCGCGCTCGACCGCGCAGGGAAAAGACCAGTGAAAACAGGGCATCTGGCGGTGCACCGGGCCTTGAAACCGCGCCGTTGCATTCCCATATCCCGAAATGGCCGGAGGCTGCACAGGCGGATCCGGCCAATGTGAAGGCCCGTCCCCCATGGGAGGGCAACAGTGACAATCGCTCAAGAGAGGAGGATTGGAAAATGCGTGGTTTTGATCTGTCACCGCTTTACAGGGCAACGGTCGGCTTCGATCAGATTGCCGATCTGATGAACCGGGTGCTGACGAATGAAGTGGCACAGCCCGGCTATCCGCCCTACAACATCGAAAAGCTGGCCGATGATGCCTGGCGCATCTCGATCGCCGTTGCCGGCTTCTCGGAAGATGAGTTGAACGTTGAAGTGCGGGAAAACGCGCTGATCGTCAGCGGCCGCAAGAAGGATGATCCGGAAGAGGAAAACCGGGTCTATCTCCATCGCGGCATCGCCCAGCGTGCCTTCGAGCGCCGCTTCCATCTGGCCGAGCATGTGCGCGTGATCGGTGCAACGCTCAAGGATGGCATGCTGCACATCGATCTGAAGCGCGAAGTGCCTGAAGCGTTGAAACCGCGCCGGATCGAGATCGTGACGGCAAACGGCAACAGCAAGGCCGATGAGCCGGTCGAGATCGAGGCCGTGGCCGTCGAGGAAGAACCGGCGAAGAAGGAGAAGAAATCGAAGAAGGCTCACTGAGCGCTTCGGATTTCTTTATGAAAAATGCGCCCCGCATAAGCTGCGGGGCGTTTTTCGTTTCGGACGGTGGCCTATCGGGCGGAAAGGCTTTTCGCGATCCGCATCAGCTTCACCGCCTCGGTGCGATAGCCGAAGGGATCCTCGCCGCGCGCACCAATGGCAAGCGCGATGGCATCGTCATAGCCCCAGTCATGCAGGTATTTTCCGCCCTTCAGCAATTGTCCGAAGCCGGCGATCGCGACCGAAAAGCGCACGTCTTCATCCGCCGCACCGGTGGCGGGCAGGATCGGAGATTCCAGCAGCTCGCTCTTCGCCGCGCCCGGCGTCTTCCAGCGCATCTTGAGATAGCCCAGTTCGCCGCTCGGATCGGTGGCTGCCGTGGCCTTCCCGCCATAGCGCAGCGGATCGTTGAGGATCGCGGGTGAGCCCACGGGGGTGATCTCGTAGATCGCCGTCACCGAGGTGCCGGCGCCGATCTCGCCCGCGTCCACGGCGTCATTGTTGAAATCCTCGCGTTTGAGCGCGCGGGTTTCATAGCC
Organism: Paracoccaceae bacterium; assembly: GCA_027030435.1. Taxonomy (GTDB): domain Bacteria; phylum Pseudomonadota; class Alphaproteobacteria; order Rhodobacterales; family Rhodobacteraceae; genus WFVA01. The sequence goes on along the minus strand of JALVEX010000093.1, from coordinate 1,150 downwards.
GATCAGCCGGTATTCCGCCACTTCGGCGGGGTTGAACTCGACCTGGATCTTCACATCGTCGGCGATCGGAAAAAGCGAGCCGGTGAGCTGATCCACCAGCACCTTCTGCGCCTCGGAGAGGGTATCGATATAGGCGGCGGTGCCGTTGCCGTTCTGCGCCAGTGCCTGCATGGTGGCGTCATCGAGATTGCCGCGCCCGAAGCCCAGAACCGAAAGATAGGTGCCGCTCTCGCGCTTCCTGGCGATGAAATCCTCGAGCTTTCCGGGATCGCTGATGCCGACGTTGAAATCGCCGTCGGTCGCCAGGATCACGCGGCTGATCTCGCCATCCTTCGCCATCGCCTCGGCGGTGCTATAAGCCTGCTGAAGCCCGGCCTGCCCGGCGGTGGAGCCGCCCGCCTGAAGCCGATCAAGTGCGGCGAGGATTCTGCTGCGCTCGCCCGCCGGCGTGGGCGGGAGCACCTCGCCCGCGCTGCCCGCATAGGTGACGATCGCCACCTCATCCTGCGGGCGCAATTGCGAGAGCATGAGGCGGAAGCTCTGCTTCAGAAGCGGCAGCTTTGCGGGATCCTGCATCGAGCCCGATGTATCGATCAGGAACACCAGATTGAGCGGCGGGCGCTGCTCGCGCGCCGGCATCCGCCCCTGAACGGCGATGTGAACGAGCTTCGTGCCTTCGTTCCAGGGGCTGTCAAGCACGGTGAGCGTTGGCTTGAAGGGCGCCTCGCCAGCCTCGGGAGCGGGGTAATCATAGGGGAAATAGTTGATCATTTCCTCGATCCGCACCGCTTCGGGGGGCGGCAGCTGGCCGGCCATCAGGCTTTGGCGCACGATCGCCCAGGAGGCTGTATCAACATCGATCGAAAAGGTCGAAACCGGCTCGTCGGCAGTGATCTTCACCGGATTTTCTTCGGCATTGGCAAAGGCTTCGGTATTGGCCTCGGGCAGGGCGATCACGGGCGGATCAAAGGGTGCGATCATCATGCCCTCGGCCCGTTTGCGCATGGCGGGCGCGGGCGCAATCGCGGCCGGCGGAGCAGCCTGCATGTCAGCCGTGAAATCCTCCCTTGCCAGCGTTTCAGCCATCACGACATCAGCCTTCGCCTGCGGGGGCATGGCAGCGCCGCCGGCCGCTTCAGCGTCCGCGCCG
>JALVEX010000092.1 GCA_027030435.1 Paracoccaceae bacterium | reverse complement strand
TTCGCCGGCCACGTCCACCGCTTCGGCATCATCCACGAAGAAGACGCAATGGGGATTCCCCATGCCCACGCCTGACGGCGCGCCCGGCAGGGGAAGGGAATCCGTATCCGCCTCGCGGCTGAGCGGGATCTCCTGCCAGTCAAGCTGCGGCGGCCCCATGTTGACGCTGATCGCGCCATCCCCACGCCTGGCTTCCAGAAAGCCGCGCGCGGTTTCGATCTGGATGCAATCCTTGCCGGTTTCGTCCATGACGAGGCTGGCCACGCAGCGGGTGGCATTGCCGCAGGCGCCCGACGGGCTGCCATCGGCATTGCGGAATTCGAGCCCTATGGTGGCTGCATCCGAATCCCGGATCTCTGCCAGCTGATCGAACCCCACCCCCTTGTGACGATCGCCCAGCGCGCGGGCGAGATCGGCGCTCACACGCGTATCCTGCCCCCGTGAATCGATGATCACGAAGTCATTTCCGGCACCGTGCATCTTGAGAAACCGGAGGGGCTGATATGGGTTTTGCCTCTGCATGGGCCGGCATATAGCGAGCGGTGCCGTGCATTACCAGAGATTGTCATGAAAAGTGGCATTTGGGGGCTTGACCATCGCGCCCCTCTTTCCTAGGTAAGCGCCTCATGAGGGCCGTTAGCTCAGTTGGTAGAGCAACTGACTTTTAATCAGTAGGTCGCAGGTTCGATCCCTGCACGGCTCACCATTTTCTTCCTTAAATAATCAGTGCTGTCCTGGCTGGCGTCTTGTTCAGGAGATTTCCAAATCCTCGGCGGGGATGATGCTGGAGCAGAACAACGAGCGGGCCTGCTTCCGGCGGCACATGTCATTGGAAACTCTGAACCAGACATGCAAAGAATAACATTGCGCGGCAATGATCGCAGCTGCCGAACAGGGGAAATGTCTCGGATGAAGAAGCCGTTGAACCGTGGTGATACACCATGGGGGCGCGATCGGGCATTGGGCGGCAAAGTGGCCGGAAACTGACGGATTCCGATTCGGTTCGGGAAGGCAGACTTTCTTCTTACGGGCGAAATGGTCCGGCCAATATCTCGCCGCGGGGCTGTGTAAATGCGTCACAAAAGGGGCTGACAGTCGAAAGACATGGAGCAGCGCGTGTATTCCGAAACATGATTCTCCACCTGAGGCAGTGCTATTGGAGCGGGCAGATTTCCCCGAATGACATTGTGTTCATGAATGCGAAACAAATCATGCAAAACGGCGCGATTCGTATCTGACTTCTCAAGGATGGAATAAAAGAGATGAAACCGATGCCCATAGTCTGTATGGAGGAGCGGGTATCGGGGTGTTGATTGGTAACGGATTGGTGATATGCCCTATTTCAGAAATTCTCATTGGGCCATGCTGTTGGTATTGGCTGTGGTCTTGTAAATGAACGTGGTCAGCACCCTGGATATCTATACGGAATATTTCGGCCTCAAGGAGCGCCCCTTTACCCTGGTCCCGGACCCGGATTTCCTGTTCTGGTCGCCGGCGCACCGGCGTGCCTATGCGATGCTGGAATACGGGCTGTTCACCAAGGCCCCGATCACGCTGATTACCGGCGAGGTGGGAGCAGGGAAAACCACGCTTCTGCATCACCTGTTGAAAAAGCTCGGCGATGACGTGAGCGTGGGGCTTGTTTCCAACGCCCATGGCGACCGCGGCGAATTGCTGCGCTGGGTCCTGATGGCGCTCGGGCAGGATGCAGCGAAGGATGCCTCCTATGTGGACCTGTTCAAGCAGTTCCAGGATTTTCTCATTGAGGAATACGCACGCGGCAAGCGGGTGATCCTGATCTTCGACGAGGCGCAGAACCTTTCGCGCGAGAGCCTCGAAGAGCTGCGCATGTTCACCAACATCAATTCCAACAAGGACGAGCTCCTGCAGATCATCCTCATGGGCCAGCCCGAACTGCGAGATACAATCCGCAGCCCCGAGCTGACGCAATTCGCCCAGCGGGTGGCGGCCAGCTTTCACCTGACGGCGATGGACGCTCCCACGGTGCAGGCCTATATCGAACACCGGCTCGAAAAGGCGGGGGCCAGCGAGCGGATATTCACTCCCAATGCCGCGAAGCTCATCCATGAGGCCACCGGGGGCATCCCGCGCCTCGTCAACCAGCTGTGTGATTTTTCCCTCGTCTATGCCTATACGGACGAGGTGAAAACGGTGAACCGGGCGCTTGTTCAGCGGGTGCTGGATGACGGCGTATTCTTCCCGGCGACACTCATTCTTGAAAAGGCCTGAGCAGCATGGCGCTTGATACCAAATTCTACATTTCCATCTTCTGGCGGCGGTTTCCCTATTTCCTGATCGTGGCGGCGGCAGTTTCGGCAATCGGCATCTTCATCGCCACCATCCTGCCCCCCACCTATCGCGCCCGCGCCGTCATGCTGGTGGAAAGCGAGCAGATCTCTGTCGACAAGCCCGCGAGCCGCACCAATCTGACGGAAGTGCTGCAGCGCATCCAGCAGAAGATCCTTTCCCGCGCCACGCTTCTCGACATGGCCGACACGCTCGAGATCTACCCCCCCGACAGCGATCTTTCGCCCGACCGGATCGTGGAGGACATGCGCGCGCGCACCGAATTCAAGGTGCAGCAGAAACGGGGCGAGGCGCCGTTGCTGACGGTTTCCTTCTCCGCCGAAACCGGCGAGAAGGCCGCGCGCGTGGCCAATGAATTCGTCACCCGCATCCTCAAGGAACATGCCGAGATCATGCGCGGCCGGGCCACCGAGGTGCTGCGCTTCTTCCAACAGGAGGAAAAGCGCCTCGGCCAGGAACTCGACAAGCTCAACAAGAAGATCCTCGAATTCAAGCGCGAAAACCGCGACAGCCTGCCCGACAGCCTGCAATTCCGCCGTGCACGCCAGACAAGCCTGCAGGAAAGCCTGATCCGCCTTGAGCAGGAGCAGGCCGAATTGCAGGACAAGCGCAAGCGCCTGGTGGAGCTCTACAAGAGCCAGGGCATGGTCGGCATCAATCAGGACAACATGACCAGCGAGGAAAAGGCCCTGCAGCTGGCCAAGGCCGAGCTCGAGCGCGCGCTGGCGGTGTTTTCGGCCGACAATCCGAAAGTGAAGGTGCTGCGCGCACGCGTCGAGCAGCTGGAAAAGATCGTGCTTGGCCAGCGCGGCAAGGCCGAGGCCGCGGGCGCCTCCGATCAGGCAGAAGCCGCGAGCAAGGCCAACAAGACCCTCTATGATCTCCAGCTCGAGGAGATCGACGGCCGGCTCAATTTCATCCGCAAGCAGATGAACGGCATGAAGGAGGAGCTTGCGCGGCTCGAGGAAACCATCCGCGCCACCCCGGCCAATGCCCTGCGCCAGGCGGAGCTTGAGCGGGATTATTCGCTGATCCGGGCGCAATATGATGCCGCGGTGGCGGCGCTGGCCAAAGCGCAGACCGGCGAGATCATCGAGAGCCGCTCCAAAGGGCAGCGCATCGTGGTGATCGAGCAGCCGGTGGCGCCGTCTGCGCCATCGAGCCCGCCGCGCCTGCTGATCATGATCGGTTCGGTGGTGGCGGGGATCCTGGCCGGCCTCGCCGCGGTGGTGCTGCTTGAAGCGATGAACCGCGCCGTGCGCCGCCCGGCCGATATCACGGCAAAGCTCGGCATCACCCCGATCGGCACCCTGCCTTTCGTGCGCACCCGGGGCGAAACCCTGCGCCGGCGGATGGTGATCTATCTGGCGCTTGCGGTGGTGCTGATCGGCATTCCGCTCGGGCTTTACATGGTGCATACCCGCTACATGCCCATGGATGTTCTGGTGCAGAAGCTCCTGGACAAGACCGGCCTTTCCCTTCTGCTCGAAAAGATACGCTTCAATGGCGCCTGAGGGCGCGCGACAAACGGACTAGCCCATGGAACGGATCAGATCAGCGATCGACAAGGCCCGCGAAGCGAGGGGCGAAAGCGCACCCGCCCGGCGCGCCCGCCCGGAGCTGCCCGCGGCCCTGACGGAAAACTGGCAGACGCTTGCGCAAGCGGATGTCAATCCGCGCCTGCTGCACCGCAACCGGATACTGGCGATCGAGGGCGGCCCCGATTCCGGCCCCTTCGATATGTTGCGCACCAAGGTGCTCCAGCAGATGCGGGCCAACAACTGGCGCCGGCTGGCCATCACATCGCCCACCAGCGGCTGCGGCAAGACGACGACAAGCACCAATCTCGCCTTCAGCTTCGCCCGCCAGCCCGAATTGCGCGTGGTGGTGGTGGAGGCTGACATGCGCCGCCCGGCCCTGGCGAAAACCCTGGGGCAGAAGGGGATCAGCCATCAGTTCAGCAGGGTTCTGGCGGGGCAGGCCCCCTGGGCGAAACACATGCTGCGCATCGGCCCCAACCTTGCCTTCGCCACCAATGCCGCGCCGGTCAATCATTCGGCTGAGCTCCTGCAGAGCGCAACGGCGCGCCGGGCGCTGGAAGAGGTGGAGCAGGCGCTCGATCCGAGCGTGATGATCTTCGACACGCCCCCGCTCCTTGTCAGCGATGATACGCTCGGCTTTCTCGATCAGGTGGACTGCGTATTGCTGGTAGCCGAGGCCGAAGCCACGACGATCGACGAGATCGACAATTGCGAGCAGGAGCTTGCCGCGCGCAGCAACGTTCTGGGCGTGGTGCTCAACAAGTGCCGATACATGGGCAAGGGCTATGGCTACGATTACGATTACGGCTATTGAGCCGGCCGGCGCTGCCTGTATCTGCCGCGGATAAATTTGCCTGTGATAGACGACCGGAACCGCTTGCCATCCGGTCCGGCAAGGAACGACCGATCAATCGTGTGAAACATCGCCCTGACATTGGCCGGACAGATACATTGCCATCCTCGCCCCTCATCCAGTGGCTTTCTCGCAGTTCTGACGTCCTGCCGCATGGCGTTTCCCCGTCTGGGCAATACGGCCGATGCCGATACTTTCCACCTCAGCTTGCCGGGATTGTGATGTAGCCCCTTCATGGCCCGAACAAAGGGCTCATGCGCACCATGCACGGGGATATTCTCCACGGAAAAAGCAGAACCATTTTCCTGCATTGGCCACAGGAGCCACGCAACGGCGCGCATATGTGGATTTCATTGCTTGCAACTCTATCGGGATGGAATATCGTATTGCGGTCATACAGAATGGGCAGGGTGCATGGCCATCCGGGATGGTCTGCACAGGAAGATAGCGCTTCAAGGCCAGGGGAATCCGGGAAGCGGGGAGGGTTTCCATATGTTGACACGAAGGCGGATACTTGCAGGAGCAGGCGTATTGGCATTGCTGCCGGCAATGCCCGCACGGGCAATGGCGCCCTTTCATCTCGGGCTGACCCCGGTCTTCCTGGATAACGATGCCGAGGTGATCACCCGCCTGCGGGATGCGTTGTCCGAGGCGCTGGAGGTGGAAGTGGCGTTGGAGCAGCGGCGCACCTATGAGGAGGTGACGGCCCTGCTGCTTGAAGGCGGGATCGATGCCGCCTGGCTTTGCGGCTATCCATATCTGCAGCACAAGGATGCGCTTGCGCTTCTGGCTGTGCCGGTGTGGAACGGCAAGCCGCTCTACCAATCCTATCTGATCGTGGCCCCCGACAGCACCGCAAGGGGCCTGGCTGATCTGCGCGGTAATATACATGCCTTTTCCGACCCCGATTCCAACTCCGGCTATCTCGTGACGGTATCCGATCTCGTGCGCATGGGCGAGCGGCCCGAGGCGTTTTTCAGGCGCACGATATTCACCTACGGCCATCGCAACGTGGTGCGCGCCGTGGCCGACGGGCTGGTGCAATCGGGCAGCGTGGATGGATATGTCTGGGAGGCACTGACGAAGGCCGAACCGGAACTGACGGCACGCACCAAGGTGCTCTCACGCTCCGAATGGCTTGGCTTCCCGCCGTTTTGCTGCCGCAAGGATCACCTTGGCACATCCCGGATGCAGGCCATGCGGCGGGCCATATTGGGGCTTGAGCGCAGCCAGAAGGGGCGCGATGCCCTTGCCCTTCTGCAGCTCGATGGCATGACCGAGGCCGAACCTTCGCTTTATGACGGGATCGCCGCCAGGATGCGTGATATCGGCGACGCGCGGCAATGAACCTGCTGCATCGGATCCCCTTTGCCCTGCGGGTGCCGCTTTTCACGGCGGCGATGATGATACTGGTGGGTTTCCTGGCTTCCCAGCAGGTGCTCTCCACTTTGCGGCAGGTGCAGGATACACGCATCCGCGAACTGGCACAGCTTCAGGTCGAGGCGCTTTCGGTGGCGCTGGGGCCGCTGGTTTCGCGCCATGATGTCTGGGAGGTCTATGATACCCTGGTTCGCGCCACGGGCAAGAATGGTGGGCGGAAGGAGGGCCACCGGCTGGTGTTTGCGGCCGTTGCCAATCCCGAGGGCGCGGTGCTGGCGGCAACGGATCCGCACCGCGCGCCGGTGGACAGCCAGCTGCGTGCCCTGACAGATGGCGCGCAGGATCTCCATGCGCTCTCCGTGAACGGCGAGAGGCGCGCGATCAAGGTGCTGGCACCGTTGGTTTATCAGGGCCGGGAGGTCGGGCAGATTCTGACGGAGATGGATGTTTCCGATCTCATTGCCGAACGCCAGCGGGTTTCGCGCTATCTTCTGATCGGGAACGCTTTGGCAACGGGCTTGCTGGCCGTGTTCGGTTATCTGGTCATGCGCAGGATGCTGAAGCCCGTTACCCGCGTGATCGAACGGATGCGGGAATCCGCCGATGCGCCGGAACCGATTGCGGCGGCCGATATGCCGGTGGGCGACAATGAAATGACCGAGCTAGCAAACAGCTACAATACCATGGTCGGGGCGATCGGGGCCAAGGCGGAAGCCGACAGGCGGCTGGCCGAGCGCGAGCGGCTGGTGAGCCTTGGGCGGCTTTCTTCCTCTCTGGCGCATGAGATCAACAACCCGCTGGGCGGCCTGATCAATGCGGTCGATACCCTGCAGAAATACGCCGATCGGCCCGAAGTGGTGCGGGAAAGCACCGCACTTCTCAAACGGGGCCTGAACCATATGCGCGATGTCGCGCGGGCCACGCTCAATCTTGATCGGCTGGACCATGAAGGCGCGATCCTTTCCATCGAGGATTTTCGGGATCTGAAGCTGCTCATCGAGCCCGAAATATCCCGTCGGCAGCAGAAGCTGGGCTGGGACGTCGGCGAAAAAATCGATTGCCGCCTGCCGGCCGCCCATGTGCGCCAGATCGCTCTCAATCTGCTTCTGAACGCCACCGAAGCCGCAGGCCCGGAAGGGCGGGTGGCATTGAAGGCACATGCTGAAGAAGGGCAGTTATTCCTCGATATAACCGATAGTGGCCCCGGGCTTTCCAAGGCGGCCTGCGCACGGCTTATGGGCGAGGGGGAGAGGATAGCCGGCGGAGGTGTCGGCCTGCGGCTGGTGCATGATCTGGTAACCGGGCTGAAAGGCCGCATCAGCTGCCAGCGTATCGAGGGCGAAACGATCATCCGGGTGGAGTTGCCATGTTGCAGGGAATGACTCTCGTGCTCGTCGAGGATGACGAGATCATGGGCGGCTCCCTTATGCAGCGGCTGAAGCTGGAGGGGGCAACGGTGAGTTGGCACAAACAGGCCCGCACCGCGCTCGGGGCCATTCGCACGCCCCGCGCGCCCCTGGATGCGGTGATCTGCGATATCCGCCTGCCCGACAGCACGGGGGAGGAGCTTTTCACCCAGCTTTGCCGCAGCACCACCCCGCCGCCATTCCTCTTCATCACCGGTCATGGCGGCATCGAGCAGGCGGTGCGGCTGATGCAGGCCGGCGCCATGGACTACCTGACAAAACCCTTTGAAATGGCAACCCTGCTGGAAAAGCTCTCTCTGTTGGTCGCGGGGAAAACGAAAGGTAGCTTCACCCCGGCCCTCGGGATTTCCGCCGCCGCGCGCCGTGTCGAGAAACTGGCGCGGCGGGCCGCCGGGAGCGACCGACCCGTGCTCATCACCGGCACGGCGGGGACAGGCAAAGCCCTCGTAGCCCGCAGGATCCATGCGGCATCCGAGCGTCGGGCCGCGCCTTTTGTCACTGTCAACCTGGCCCGCGAGGGGGACGGCATGCAGGCGCTCTTCGGCTCCGGCGGCGCTCTGGAAAGGGTTGGTGAAGGCGTGCTTTTCATCAACGGGATCAGCTTGTTGGAGGAGGCGGGGCGCAGCGCGCTGCTGGAGGCTCAGGAGGCGGGTTTCGGAGGGCGCCTCATCGCCGCCTGCGGGCCGGAGATTGCCGATATCATCCGCCGGGATGGCGCCCGGGCCGATTTCCTGTATCGCCTGAACATGCTGGAAATCCCGGTGCCTCCTCTGGGCACGCGCCCGGAAGATGCCGTATGGCTTCTGCAGCAGTTCTTTGCGGCTCTCAATCCGCGCCGCGAAGCCCCGCTGGAAGGCATCAGCCCGTTGTGCGAGGAGGCGGTGCGCACTCATGACTGGCCCGGTGGCGGGCGGGAGCTTCGCGCGCGCGTGAAGCGCGGCACGGAAACCGCCACTGGCCCGCTGTTGCAGGTGATCGATCTGTTTCCGGAAAAGCTTCTGGAACCCGAGGCCGTGCAGAGCCTCGCAGAGGTTCGTGCAGCTGCGGAAAAAGCCCATATCCTCGAAACCCTCAGGCGCACCGACGGGCAGGTTTTGCAAGCCGCCAGGCGGCTCGGGATCTCCCGCACGACATTGTGGGAGAAGATGCGTAAACACGGAATCACCGGGAAGGCGGATTAGGTGCTTGCGTGTCCGGATTTCCGAACATCAGTAATTTCCGTTTATCCACAATGTGATATGCGAATATTCCCATGTAAATTTCTGCCCTTTTATCCTGGTTTTCCCTGCTAGACTTGCCCCGCGACAACCGCGAAACAGGGAGGTAATTTCCATGAAATGCAAGAAACTGGTCGATGTGGGCCGGAGGCAGTTCCTGCGCGGGGGCGCCCTCGCCGCCGCCGGCGCCGCAGCGGCCACTGTCACCCCTGGGCAGGCCAAGGCCGCACCGGCCATGGCCCAGGTGGATTATCCGTCGAACCGGCTTGCCAATATCGCCGATCTCAAGGTGAACGAGCCGATGGATATCGAATATCCCGATGCCGACAGCCCGGGCGTGCTGCTGAAGCTCGGCCAGGAGGTTGAAGGCGGGGTAGGCCCGGATGGCGATATCGTTGCCTTCTCCGTGCTCTGCCCGCACAAGGGCTACGGGCTCTCCTACAATGGCGAGGATCGCACCCTCAATTGCCCCGGCCATTTCTCGCGTTTCGATGTCGAGGCCGGCGGCCAGCAGGTCTGGGGCCATGCCACTCAGAACCTGCCGCAATTCACCCTGCGGGTGGATGACAAGGGCGACATTTACGCCGAGGGCTGCACCGATCTGATTTTCGGTCGCCCGTCGAACGTGCTCTGAGGGGGAGGAAACAACATGGCTTACAAGAGACAGATCGATCGCCTTCCCATCCCGCCCAAGGATGCGAAGGTGCATAACGTCACCTGCCACTACTGCATCGTCGGTTGCGGCTACAAGGCCTACACATGGCCGCGCACAAAGCAGGGCACGCTCAAGGACAATGCCTTCGGTATCGACCTTTCCGAACAGCAGGGCGCCGATGGCACCTGGGTTGCCCCGTCGATGTATAATGTCGTCAAGCAGGACGGCGAGGACGTGCATCTTGTCGTGGTGCCGGACAAGGATTGCGTGGTGAACTCCGGCCTGACCTCGATCCGCGGCGCGCGGATGGCCGAGAACCGGCCCTCGCAGGTGACCGGCACCCAGCAGCAGCGGCTCACCGATCCGATGGTGTGGCGCAACGGCACCTGGCAGCCGACGAGCTGGGAGGATGCGCTTGATCTGGTGGCCCGCGTCACCGCCCGCGTGATCACCCAGGGTTCCGAGGATGATCTGGTGGTTTCGATGTTCGACCACGGCGGCTCCGCCGGGGGCTACGAAAACACCTGGGGCACCGGCAAGCTCTATTTCCAGAGCATGAAGGTGAAAAACGCCCGCATCCACAACCGGCCGGCCTACAATTCGGAAGTCCATTCCACCCGCGACATGGGCGTTGGCGAACTCAACTATGCCTACAAGGATTACGAGATCACCGACACGATCTTCATGGTCGGCGCCAATTCGATGGAAACCCAGACCAACCTCTTCCTCAACCACATGAGGAAAGGCCTGGAGAACGGCGCGCGGATGGTGATCGTCGATCCCCGCCGCACGCTCACCGTGCATACGGCCGAGGAGATTGCCGGCAAGGAGAATGTCCTGCATCTGGCGATCAAGCCCGGCAGCGACATGGCGCTCTTCAACGCCATCCTCACCCATATCGTGGATCAGGGCTGGACGGACAAGGACTTCATCGAAGCTTCCACCTACCGCGATGGCGAGGCCGTGGCGATGGACAGCGCCCACCCCGCCGGCCTCGGCAGCCTCGAATACGCCATGGAAACCTGCCGCACCTCGCCCGAGGAAGCGGCCGAAATCTGCGGCGTGGATGCGGCCGATATCATCAAGGCCGCCGAATGGATCGCCAAGCCCAAGGAGGATGGTTCGCGCCGCAAATGCGTGACCTGCTACGAGAAGGGCATCATCTGGGGCAATGACAATTACCGCACCGTCGGCGCCCTCGTGAATGTGGCGCTTGCCACCGGCAACATCGGCCGCGAAGGCGGCGGTTGCTGCCGCCTCGGCGGGCACCAGGAAGGCTACTATCGCCCCTCCGACGCCCATGTGGGCCGCCCCGCCACCTATATCGATCAGCTGCTGATCCGCGGCGGCGGCAAGGTGCATCACGTCTGGGCCTGCGATCACTACAAAACGACCCTGAACGCGGCGGAGTTCAAGCGCGTTCACCGGCGCCGGGCGAATATCGTCAAGGACGCGATGGACGCCTCGGCCACCGGCACCCGCGAGCAGCAGGTTGAAGCGATCGTCGCGGCGGTGAATGCTGGCGGGCTGTTCGTGGTGGACATGGATATCATCCACAGCCAGATCGGCCAGAATGCCCATGTGATCCTGCCGGCCGCCGAAAGCAACGAGATGAACCTCACCTCGATGAACGGCGAACGCCGCTTGCGGCTCTCGGAAAAGTACATGGATCCGCCGGGCCAGGCCATGCCCGATTGCCTGATTGCGGCCGGTATCGCACGGCACATGGAGCGCGTGCTGCGTGAAATGGGCCATGACGAATATGCCGACAAGTTCAAGGGCTATGACTGGAAGACCGAGGAAGATGCCTTCATGGACGGCTATCACCAGGGCAATCCCGATGTGACCTATGACCGCCTGCGCGCCATGGGCAACAACGGGGTCCAGGAGCCTGTCGTCGGCTATGAGGGCGGCAAGCTGGTGGGCACCGAGCGGCTCTATGCCGATGGCAAGTTCGATCGCCATGGCCGTGAGGACAAGAAGGCCCTGTTCTGCGCCGCCGGATGGCGCGGCTGGCAGGCGCCCGGCAAGGCCCAGGAGCAGAAGAGCTTCAGGTTCTGGATCAACAACGTGCGTGCCAATATCTTCTGGCAGAACCAGTTCCTCGATCAGGAAAACGATTTCATCCAGGATCGTTTCCCCTATCCGTTCGTGGAAATGCACCCTGACGACATGGCCGAACTCTCGCTCAATCCCGGCGATCTGATCGAGATCCACAACGAGAACGGCGCCACCCAGGGCATGGCCTATCCTACCGATACCGCCAAGCGCGGTCAGGTGGCGATGGTGTTCGGCTCTCCCGCCGGCTCGCAGGGCAATGTGGTGAACCCGGGCGTGAACGAGCTCGTTCTGCCCGATTACAAGCACACCTGGGGCGATATCCGCAAACTCGCGGACGCGACCCCGAGAGCAAAAGCCGTTTCCTTCAAATCCAAGGAATACAAGGGCTGACGCGCCACAAATCTCATGAAAAAGAAAACGGGCGGCCAACATGCCGCCCGTTTTGTCATCGTCGCCATAGGTTGAGCACGGCGCAGATCATGCAGAAAGATTGTATATGTTATTCCCGCTTATTGCGTATCGTGAAACGGAGCTGATTTCGCCCTGAGGCTCTATGATATTGCAGGTTTTCGGTGAGATCGTGGATGAGATACCAGCCAAAACCACCTTCAGGGAGCGCATTGAGATCGGTATCGAGATCCACATGTTCCCCCACGGGCAACATCCCGCCCGGCATCTCGCTCCCCTCGTCGGTTATTTCGAAACGGAAGCCTGAATCCATGTATCGGGCACGCAGATCTATATGGCCCGCATTTGCTCCGGCATAGGCATGTTCGACGATATTGTTCAGGACTTCGGCCAGAACGAGCTCCACCGTGCCCGTGAGTTCGGCCGGAAGCCCGAGGGGGCGGACAGCCTCACAGAGTTCTCCCAATGCCTTTCTGACATCCTCCGGCGTGGCCTTGAGCTGCATCCTGTAATCAAGGCGAAGGCCGGCTCTGTCCGATTCGCACGCTTCTCTGGCTGCGATTACGCCTGAATTCGTTTCAGGATGCATTCTTCATGCCTCCGCCTTCTGCCGCCCCGGCCAGCCACGTAAGATCTTCATGGATCGTGAAGACGCTATCCATCCGCGTGAGACGGAACACCTTTTCGACAAGAGGCGACAGCCTGGCGAGCTCGAGGCGCCGGCCATTGCCCAGAAGCTTCATGCTGGCCACAACCGCTCCGAGGCCGCTGCTGTCGATGAAATCGACATTCGAAAGATCGAGGATCACCCGCTCCGGCCCTTCCTTCGCCGCCTCGACCATCGCCTCCTTGAAACGAATGGCGACGGAAGCATCAATGCGGGCTTCGGGAACTGTGATCAGCCGGGCCCCGCCCGTATCCTTGATTTCAAGCTTCATCCGGCTCCTCCGTGAATTGGCCTGCAACCAAGGCTAGACGACAATCGTTACCATTCGGTATGCAGACCTCAGCACAAGGAGAAGGAGCAGGCAGCATGGAAGAAGTCGTGATCGTGGGTGCATCGCGCACGCCGATGGGCGGATTGCAGGGGGTTTTCGCGGAAGTGGACGCGCCGGTTCTGGGCGGGGCGGCGATTCGAGCCGCCCTCGAGGGGGCCGGTGCGAAGCCGGAGATCGTGGAGGAGCTGCTGATGGGCTGTGTGCTGCCCGCCGGGCAGGGGCAGGCGCCGGCGCGTCAGGCCGGTTTTGCCGCCGGGCTGGGGCAGGGCGTGCCCGCGACCACGATCAACAAGATGTGCGGCTCCGGCATGAAAACGGTGATGATGGCGCATGACCAGATCGCCCTCGGGCAAACCGGGGTGATGGTGGCCGGCGGCATGGAGAGCATGAGCCGCGCGCCCTATCTCCTGCCCAAGATGCGCGCCGGCGCCCGCCTCGGGCATGGCCAGGTGATCGACAGCATGTTTCTCGATGGCCTTGAAGATGCCTATGACAAGGGCCGCCTCATGGGCACGTTCGCCGAGGATTGCGCCGAGAAATTCCAGCTTTCCCGCGAAGCCCAGGATGAATATGCGCTGGGCTCGCTTTCAAATGCGCTTGCGGCGCAGGAGAGCGGAGCGTTTGACGGCGAGATCACGCCCGTGACCGTGAAAACCCGCAAGGGCGAGGTGGTGGTGGAGGCCGACGAACAGCCCGCGCGCGCCCGCCCCGAGAAGATCCCGCATCTGCGCCCGGCCTTTCGCGAAGGCGGCACGGTGACGGCGGCCAATTCCTCCTCCATCTCCGATGGCGCGGCGGCGCTTCTCCTGGCCAGGGGATCGGCCGCCGAAGAGCACGGCCTGCCGGTGCGCGCCCGCATCCTCGGCCACGCCAGCCATGCCCATGAGCCGGGCTGGTTCACCACCGCGCCCATCCCCGCGGCGCAGAAGCTGCTTGATCGCCTCGGCTGGAGCGTCGATGACGTGGATCTGTGGGAGGTGAACGAGGCTTTCGCCGTGGTGCCGATGGTGTTCATGCGGGAAATGGGCATCCCGCGCGAAAAGATGAACGTGAACGGCGGCGCCTGCGCCATGGGCCATCCGATCGGCGCTTCCGGCGCGCGCATCATGGTGACATTGCTGAACGCGCTGGAAAAGCGCGGGCTGAAGCGCGGCGTGGCGGCGATCTGTATCGGCGGAGGCGAGGGCACGGCAATCGCCATCGAGCGGCCGTGAAGCGCGCCGACTGGCCCGCGCTGAAGCGTGATATTGCCGCGCTTTGCGAGGGCGAAAGCGATACCGTAGCCCTCATGGCCACGGTTGCCTGCGAGGTGCATCATGCGGATGATCGCTTCGACTGGACGGGCTTCTACCGGGTCATCGCGCCGGATCTTCTGAAGATCGGCCCCTATCAGGGCGGGCATGGCTGCCTCTCCATCCCCTTTTCGCGTGGCGTCTGCGGGGCGTCGGCGCGGTTGGGAGAGGTGCAGATCGTGGACGATGTGCATGCCTTCCCCGGCCATATCGCCTGTGCATCGACAACGCGGAGCGAACTTGTGCTGCCGGTCTGGAACCGCCACGGTGATCTTCTGGGCGTGTTCGATATTGACAGCAACACACCCGCCGCCTTCACCCGAAAGGATGCCGAGGCGCTTCAGGCAATTCTCGCGGATGTTTTTGCCGATGCCGCCCGGCCCTG
>JALVEX010000091.1 GCA_027030435.1 Paracoccaceae bacterium | reverse complement strand
ATCGCGCGATCATGCACCTCGATCCGGTAGGGCCGGCCGCGCTGGCGGGGGGGCATGTGGCGGCCCACCTCCACTTCCAGCGTTACATGGCGGTGCGGCGCGACGCCCTGCACCGTCTCCACCCGCGCGCGCGCGATCCCCGATTGCGGCAGGTGGAAGAGGAGATCGCGCGGCTTTTCAAGCCCGATGCGCGCCAGCGCGCGGGCGGTTTTGGGGCCAACGCCCTCCAGCGTCTCGATATCCGCGAACAGCGGAAAGAGGATCTCCGGGCGCCCGCCCAAGGCTCAGACCCCGCCGATCAGATCGAGCCACTCCTGCTCGCTCAGCACCTTCACGCCAAGCTCCTGCGCCTTTCTGAGCTTGGAGCCCGGATCCGCCCCGGCAACGACGAAATCGGTTTTCGAGGAAACCGAATTAGAGACCTTCGCCCCGAGCGCCTCGGCGCGGGCCTTGGCCTCGGCGCGCGTCATGTGCTCGAGCGTGCCGGTGAAGACGATCGTCTTGCCGGCCACGGGGCTGTCCACCGGAGCGGGCGCCTCGACCTCGATGATCTCCTCGAGCTGATCCACCAGGCGATCGATGATCGCGCGTTCCTTTTCCCGCCGGAAGGTGAGCACGATCGCCTCTGCCATCACCGGACCCACGCCATCGATGGCGACAAGCTCCTCCCATTCGGCGTTGCCTTCGGGATCGGCGCGGGTGACCGTCTGATAAAAGGCCTGCCAGCTGTGGAAATGGCGCGCCAGCATTGTGGCCGCGACCTGCCCCACATGGCGGATGCCAAGGGCGAAGATCAGGCGATCGAGTGGAATGCGCCGGCGCGCGGCGATGGCGCGGAAGAGATTGCGCGCCGAGGTTTCGCCCCAGCCGTATTGCTCGGAAAGGGGCCTGCGCGAAAGCTCTTCGAAGCGGCGGGGCACCTCATCGGGATCGAAGCCCTTCAGCCCCACCGCGCGTGCCATCCGAAGCTTCGCCTCCGCCGGATCGGTGCCGGTGATGCGCGATAGAGCCTCCTCGAAGGAAAGCCGCGCCTTCCGCCCTTCGCGATCGCGCGCCTCGAGCGTGAAGATATCCGCCGGCTCGGAGATCCAGGAGAGCACGTAGAACTGCTCGATCTGCTTTTCGCCGAGCCCGACGATATCGAAGGCGGGCCGCGAGACGAAATGGATCAGCCGCTCGATCACCTGCGCCGGGCAGGAGAGCCCGCCAGTGCAGCGGCGCACCGAGCTTCCCGGCTCGCGCACCGCAGGCGCGCCGCAGACCGGGCAGAAATGCGGGAACTGATAGGGCTTGCTGTCGGGCTTGCGTTTGCTGATGTCCACATCCGCGACCTTGGGGATCACATCCCCGGCGCGATAGACCTTGACCCAATCGCCCTCGCGGATATCGCGCCCGCCGCGGATCGGGTTGCCCTTCGAATCGCGCCCGGCGATGTAATCCTCGTTGTGCAGCGTGGCATTGGCCACCACCACCCCGCCGATATTCACCGGCTTGAGCCGCGCCACAGGCGAAAGCGCCCCGGTGCGGCCCACCTGGATGTCGATCTTCAAGAGCCATGTCCAGGCTTCGACGGGCGAGAACTTGCGCGCAATCGCCCAGCGGGGCGTGGTGGAGCGGTAGCCGAGCCGGTGCTGCAGGGCGATGCTGTTGACCTTGAAGACGACGCCGTCGATATCGTAATCGAGCGTCGGGCGCATGTCTTCGATCACATGGAATTCGCGCACCAGATCCTCGGCATTGTGGCAGAGCTCGGAAAGGATGTTGACCTTGAAGCCATGCGCCTTGAAGCGCTGCAGCGCCTCGTACTGGGTCTCGGCCACGGGCTCGGAATGGACGCCCCAGGCATAGGCGAAGAAGCGCAGGTTGCGCTCGGCGGTGATGCGCGGATCGAGCTGGCGCAAGGAGCCGGCGGCGGCGTTGCGCGGATTGGCGAAGAGCTTTTCGCCCCGCTCCTTGCGCCGCTCGTTCAGGGCGAAGAAATCCTGGTGGGTCATGTAGCACTCGCCGCGCACCTCCAGCAGATCGGGCACATGGCCGTTGATCGGCTTCAGCTGGTGGGGGATGTCGCGGATTGTCATGGCGTTGGCCGTCACGTCCTCGCCCACCCGGCCATCGCCGCGCGTCGCGCCCAGCACGAGGCGGCCCTTTTCGTAAGTAAGCGCCAGGGAAAGGCCGTCGATCTTGGGCTCGGCGGTGTAATCCATCGGCGCATCGGGCGAAAGGCCGAGAAACTTGCGCACGGAGTGATCGAATTCATAGACCGATTGATCATCGAAGATGTCTTCCAGCGAGAGCATCGGCACCTTGTGCACGACCTTGCGAAAGACGCTCGCGGGCGGCGCGCCGACGATGTCGGAGGGGCTGTCGGGGCGCTTGAGATCGGGAAATCGCGCCTCGATCGCCTTGTTGCGCAGCTTCAGCGCGTCATATTCGGCGTCCGACATGAAGGGCGCGGCATTGGTGTAATAGGCCCGGTTGGCCTTGTTGAGGATATCGGCCAGCCAGGCCAGCTCCTGCTTTGCCTCTTCACGCGTCAGCGCATCGACGGGCTTGAGCTTCTCGAGATCGATCTTTTCCATGGCCATGCCCTCCTGGCGTCTTGATACGAGAGGCCAGGGAGCCCGTCCAGCCCTGCAAAAGGGTGCAAGATAGAGCAAGATAGAGCAAGATAGAGGCTGTTCACGCTTCCCGCACAGATGAAATCGAGATCGAACCCCGGAAGATACCGGCCATGAAAGCACCGGACATGGGAAAGATCACCGTCCGCTTCGCCTGCTCCCGGGATGGAAGATCCCCGCCGGGGAAGAGCGGGGATCATGCTCGCCGGCCACCTCTGGAGGGGGCGGTGAAGCATCAGTGTGCGGCACGCTGACCCGCGAGGGTGCCCGCATCCCGCGCCGCAAAGTGCCGGCAGGGGCGGCATCGGATCGTGAAAGGCCAGCCCCGGCCTCAGGCGCCGAGCGCCAGCGGCTCGTCCATCTCGAGAGGATCGGGATCGCGCAGCACATAGCCCCGCCCCCACACCGTCTCGATATGGCTGTCGCCGCCGGTGGCCTCGGAAAGCTTCTTCCTCAGCTTGCAGATGAAAACGTCGATGATCTTCAGCTCCGGCTCGTCCATCCCGCCGTAGAGATGATTGAGAAACATCTCCTTGGTGAGCGTCGTGCCCTTGCGCAGGCTCAGAAGCTCCAGCATCTGGTATTCCTTGCCGGTGAGATGCACGGGCCTGCCCTCCACGCTCACCGTCTTGGCATCGAGATTGACCTCGATCTTGCCGGTGCGGATCACCGATTGCGAATGGCCCTTGGAGCGGCGGATGATCGCATGGATCCGCGCCACCAGTTCCTCGCGGTGGAAGGGCTTGGTGAGGTAATCATCGGCGCCGAAACCGAAACCCTTGATCTTGCTCTCGGTATCGTCATCCCCCGAGAGGATCAGGATCGGCGTATCCACCTTGGAAAGGCGGAGCTGGCGCAGCACCTCATGGCCGTTCATGTCCGGCAGGTTGAGATCGAGCAGGATCAGATCGTAATCATAGAGCTTGGCGAGATCGATCCCCTCCTCCCCGAGATCGGTGCAATAGACGTTCAGATTGGCATGGGTCAGCATCAGTTCGATGCTTTTCGAGGTGTTGGGATCATCCTCAACCAGCAATATGCGCATTTTTCATTTCTCCGCTACAGGTCCCTTCATGCGCCCAGCCTGCGCAAAAATGGTTAACTACAAGTTACCAGTGCGGGAAAGTTAAGCACATCACCTCAAGGTTGTCGAAATTTTTGCAACATTGTGCTCTTGAGCGCCTTTTCCCCGTGCCGCTCCATGGCCCGTTTCCAGGACAAAAACTCCTCTTCGCTGAGATTGTATCGCCTGAGTGCCTCGCTCAGGGGAATCAGCCCGAACACGACCCCCCGCACCACCGCCGCCTTGCGGCTCGCCACCCAGCGCCGCGTATCGGCCGGCGGCAGATCGGCGCGGCTCATGATCGTGCCATCGGGCAGGGTAACGGTGCGCGGCCCCTCGACCTTTTTCAGGAACATCGGCAAATCCCTCGGTATTGATCTGTGCGAAGGGTGGCGAAACCATGTTAACGCTTGGTGAAACCGGCCCTTGCCAGTGCTTCGCATTTTCCTATATTCCTCCCTACTTTCCCGCATGGAGACGGACCATGGCCCTCCCCGCCCCCGAAACAGCGCTGAATTCGCTCGGCTTCGCCAAACCGCCCGCCGAAACCCGCGTGGTCGTGGCCATGTCGGGGGGGGTGGACAGCTCCGTCGTCGCCGCGATGCTGAAGCGCGAGGGCTATGACGTGGTGGGGGTGACGCTCCAGCTCTACGATCACGGCGCGGCGCTGGCCAAAAAGGGCGCCTGCTGCGCGGGCGTGGATATCCATGACGCCCGCCGCGTGGCCG
>JALVEX010000090.1 GCA_027030435.1 Paracoccaceae bacterium | reverse complement strand
ACGGCTGATTTCCGGCACGACGGCGGGCCGCCCCCGTGAAGGCTCCGAATGCCTACTCGGCGGCCTCGGGCGCTTCGGGCTTTGGCGCATTGCCCTCAGCCTGCGGCGCGGGCGCTTCGGAAGCGGAGTCACCGCCAGCCTTGCCGCCGGCAGCCGCGTCAGGCGCCGATTCGGGCTGATCTTCCGCCTTCGGCTTGCGCGCGCGCGGCTTGCGGCGCGGCTTTTCGCGCGCCTGCGCCGGCGCCGGCGCATCCGTGGCAGCGCGGGATTCCGGCGTATCGACGATCACGCTCTCCTCGACAAGCGGCGAAACGCCAAGCACATCGGGCTGGGGCGTTTGCGCCGGGTCCACGCCCTCCACGGCGAGCGGATCGGAGATCTGCGCCGCTGCGCCGGGCTGGGGCGCCTGGCCCTCGCCATCGCCACGCCGGCCGTTGCGCTGATTGCGGTTCTGCTCGCGTTCACGCTGCCGCTCGCGCTGCTGCGCCTCCTGCTGCTCGCGCCGCGCCTCGATCTCGCGCTGGGCTTCGCTCAGGAGGCGGGTGTAATGCTCGGCATGCTGGCGGAAATTCTCCGCCGCGACGGGATCATTCGCAAGCTGGGCATCGCGCGCCAGCTGGTTGTATTTCTCGATGATCTGGGCCGGCGTGCCGCGGACCTTCCCCTCCGGGCCGCTGCTTTCGAACACCCGGTTGGTGATATTGCCCACCGAGCGGTTGCGGTTGGATTTGTTGCGCGAGCGTGATTTGGCTGATCTCATGATGTGCTGTTTTCTTTTTCCCGCCTGCTTTTGCAGCGCGTCTGGTTTGTATCTGGTCCTGCTTGTCGGCCATGCCTGCCCGGATAGAGCGCATATCGGACCGCTTGAATTGCGGATGATGATCGTGCCGGGTTGAGATCCTGTCCCTGAGTGAAACTGTTTCAGGCTGCCGGCGAGGGGGATGCTACGTGCTTCCACGGCCTCGCGTGCTCAGGATTAAGCACGAGACGCGCCGCGAAACAAGAGGAAACTGCGGTTTTTGCCCCCCCGGGCGGGTTTTCCGCCGGAAATGGTGCATTCTTGCAGCGGGGAATGCACCTGTTTCACGCTGGAGTTCGAAGCGCGGCTTACGGCGCACGCCCTGCGCCGCTTTCGCGCTCTCTGGGCGGCGCAACCGCGCTGACGACCCGCCCCCGCCCATCGAGATCCTCCACGATCCGCCCCTGCGCGAGCCCCGCTTCGGCAAACAGTTGCAGCACCTCCGCCGCCTGCCCTGCGCCGGCTTCCACCATGAGCCGCCCGCCCGGCAGCAGATGCTCCCGCGCGCCGGAAGCGATCCGCCGGTAAGCGAGAAGCGCATCTTCTCCGCGCCCCGGCACCAGGGCGAGGCGGGGCTCCCATTCGCGCACTTCGGGGGCGAGCGCCGGGATTTCCGCAGCCCCGATATAGGGCGGATTGGCAACGATGAGATCAAAGCGCCCCTCCACATCGCCATACCAATCGGACTGGATGAATTTCGCCCTGCTTCCGATTGATAAATCGTCGCGATTTGACTTCGCCACCTCAAGCGCCCCGGGCGAAATATCCACACCGATCCCCTTCGCCTGCGGCCGCTCGGCCAGCAACGTGAGAAGGATGCAGCCCGTGCCGGTGCCCAGATCAAGCACCCGGGAGAAGGGCGCCTCGAGCGCGGCGGAGATCAGGGTTTCGGTTTCGGGGCGCGGATCGAGCACATCGGAGGTGACGCGAAACCGCCGCCCGTAGAATTCGCGCCAGCCGATGATCTGCGAAACCGGGCGGCGGCGCAGCCGCTCAGAGATGAAAGCCGCGAATCTGCGCCCCTCCGCCTCGGGCAGCGGCGCGCCCTCCATCAGCAGCAGCCGCGAACGATCCACCCCGAGCGCCTCGGCCATAAGGAGGCGCGCATCCCCGCCCGCATTCTCGATCCCGGCGGCACCGAGCGCCGCGGCCGCTTCGCGCATGGCTTGGCCGATGCGCCGCGCGCTCATCCTTCCATCTCGGCCAGCCGGCGGGCCTGATCGTCGGCAATCAGCGCGTCGATCAATTCATCAAGATCGCCTTCCATAATGGAATCAAGGCGATAGAGCGTGAGATTGATGCGGTGGTCCGTCACCCGCCCTTGCGGAAAATTGTAGGTGCGGATGCGCTCGGAGCGATCGCCCGAGCCTACCTGGCTGCGCCGGTCGGCCGAGCGCGCCTCCGCCGCCCGCTGGCGCTCGAGATCAAACAGCCGCGCCTTCAGAACGTTCATCGCGATCTCGCGGTTGCGGTGCTGGGATTTCTCGCTGCTGGTCACCACGATCCCGGTGGGGATATGGGTGATGCGCACCGCCGAATCGGTGGTGTTCACATGCTGCCCGCCCGCCCCCGAGGCGCGCATGGTATCGATGCGGATGTCGGCCGGATCGATATGGATATCCACATCCTCGGCCTCGGGCAGCACCGCCACGGTGGCGGCCGAGGTATGGATGCGCCCGCCGCTTTCGGTGCTCGGCACCCGCTGCACCCGGTGCACGCCGCTCTCGAACTTCAGGCGCGCAAACACCCCCTGCCCCTTCACATGCGCCACCACCTCCCTGATCCCGCCAAGCTCGGTGGCGTTCTGGGCAAGGATCTCGAAGCGCCAGCCGTGGCGCTCGGCATGGCGCTGATACATGCGCAGGAGATCGGCTGCGAATAGCGCCGCCTCCTCGCCCCCGGTGCCGGGGCGGATCTCGAGGATCGCCGGGCGCTGATCGGCCGCATCCTTCGGCAGCAGCGCCATCTGCAACGCCCGCTCCGCCTCCGGCAGCCGCGCGCGAAGCTCGCGAAGCTCCTCCTCGGCCAGATCGCGCATTTCCGCATCCCCGAGCATCGCCTCCGCCTCGGCAATTCCCGCGATCAGCGCCTCATAGGCCGCGATCTGCTCCACCACCGGCTTCAGCTCCGCATATTCGCGCGAAATCGCGGCGAAATCGCTTCCCCCGCCCCCCTCCGCCATCAGCGCCTCCAGATACTGGAAACGCTCGGTAATCTGCTGAAGTCTCTCTGCCGGAACCATGCGCACCTCTTGCCCGCCGGCGCGGATTTGGTCAAGGCCGCGCTTTGTGATATGATGAGGCCATGAAACGGCCCGCCATCGCATATGCGCTCATCGCCGCCCCGTTCATGGCCAGCCCTCTTTCGGCCGATGTCAAGACCCCGAGCGGCATGGTGATCGATTGCTACTGCACCGATACCTCCGGCGCG
Source organism: Paracoccaceae bacterium (assembly GCA_027030435.1). Taxonomy (GTDB): domain Bacteria; phylum Pseudomonadota; class Alphaproteobacteria; order Rhodobacterales; family Rhodobacteraceae; genus WFVA01. The sequence goes on along the minus strand of JALVEX010000090.1, from coordinate 1,186 downwards.
CGGGTGGAGCTTGGCCAGGAAATCTGCCTCGTGGTGGACGGCCGCGCCTTCATCGCCAAATGCGACATGTCGCTCAACGTGCCGATCTGGCGCGATACGGGCGCGGGATGCGTCTCCTCCGCGGCCATCAGCCGCCCCTCTGCCGGCAAAGGGCAGCCGCAGAACCGCTGACGCCCTTCACCCACCCCCTTCGCCATCCCTCAGCTTCTCGAGCCAGCCCCTGATCCGCGCCCGGTTCACGCCGAAATCCGAACGCCCGTAGCGCAGCCGGCCGAAAAGCGTCACCCGGCTGCCCGCCCCGTCCGGCTCGATCCGCACCGTGGTGTAATCGGGAAAGGCGAACACGCGCGAACGGGTAACATATGTGGCAAGCCCCGCCTCGGGGCTCCCGGCCAGAAGCCTCGTGCGCGCCGTCGCCCCGATCACCGCCCCGAGCCGGCGCGCAAGCGCGGAGGGCGGCATATCGAAGCGCTCCACGGCCAGATACCCGCCCGCCATCTCCACAGGCCGCCCCGGCCCCGCGCCCGCAGGCGGAACGACATGCACCAGCGCCACCGGATCGGGCGCCACGCGCACATAGACAAGCACCGAAACCGCAGCAAGCAGCGCCAGAACAAGCGTATTGACAAACCACGAACGCATCATTTCACGCTTTCCAGGAGGTTATCCGGCAATCTTCATCATTGTTTTCATCACTGGTCCATCAATATCCAGTCCGTCTTTGACGTGTCATGATGGTTGCGGGCGGGAGCTGGTAGATATCGGGATGCTCTGATTGCTCAGAGGCATCGACTCCGGGGGCATCGTCTCCGGGCCTGAGCCCCGCCCGCAATGATTTGTCCTGCACAGTCGATCGGGACGGCTGCTGCCGATCCCGTGCGACTGGCACAGGGGTATCATGAGGGAAAACGTGCTCGGAGTCGATGTGGCGAAGAACTGGATCGACGTTGTCGGCCCGGACGGGCACGCGCGCATTGCCGATGCGGATCTGGCGCGGTTTGCGGGCGCGGGGCGGGGGCGGAAGGAAGAGGGCAGCCCCCGCTTCTGCCGACTGCGTCAATCCAGAAGCGGCAGCCCGGCGATGGCGGAAGCGGCGATGATTGCATAGGCCACCGCCCGGTAGAGCCGCTCGGCGCCGGGGCGGAAGATCGCCGCGCCCGCCACGTTGCCCGCCATGTAGGGCAGC
>JALVEX010000089.1 GCA_027030435.1 Paracoccaceae bacterium | reverse complement strand
CATGGAGCAGCGGCCCATGACGATATCGGCCACTTCCTCGAAACCCTCAGCCGCGGCAAAGCGGGCGGGCGCCCCCTGCAGCGCCGAATCGGCCTCGCCTTCTTCCGCCGCCTCGGGCGCGGGAATGGCGGAAAGCCAGACGATCAGGGCGAAGATCGCCGCCGTCAGCCCCCATGTCCACCAGGGCTTGCCCCTGCGCGCGTGCATGGTGTTGAAGAAATGGCGGATCGTCACCCCCATCAGGAACACGAGGCTGGCGATCGCCCAGTTGTAGGGGGAGGCGAAGGCCAGCGGGTAATGATTTGAAAGCATGAGGAAAATCACTGGCAGCGTGAGGTAGTTGTTATGGGTGGAGCGCTGCTTGGCGATGATGCCGTATTTTGCGTCGGGGGTGCGGCCGGCAATGAGATCGGCCACCACGATCTTCTGGTTGGGGATGATGATGAAAAAGACGTTGGCCGTCATGATGGTGGCGGTGAAGGCGCCGAGGTGCAGGAGTGCCGCTCGCCCCGAGAACACCTGCGCATAGCCCCAGGCCATGGCCACCAGGATCACGTAGAGGCCGATCATAAGGCGGGTGTTGTCGCGCCCGAAGGGGGAGCGGCAGATCAGATCATAGGCGATCCAGCCGAAGGCGAGCGAGGCGAGCGAGATCGCCACCCCGGCCCAGACGGGAATATCCAGCACCCTGGGATCGATCAGGAAAAGCTCCGCCCCCATGTAATAGACGAGGATCAGCATGGCGAAGCCCGAAAGCCAGGTGGAATAGCTCTCCCACTTGAACCAGACCAGATCCGGCGGCAGCCGCCCCGGCGCCACCAGATATTTCTGGATGTGGTAGAAGCCGCCCCCGTGCACCTGCCATTCCTCGCCATGCACCTTCTGGCGCCGGTCGTTTGACTTGCGCAGGCCGAGATCGAGGGCGATGAAATAGAAGGAGGAGCCGATCCAGGCAATGGCGGTGATCACATGCGTCCAGCGCACGGCGAATTCGAGCCATTCCCTGAGAAGTATCGTGTCCATCCTGCCTGCTCCCGCTTGTTGCCTGTTCAGCTGCTCTTCCGGGCCATCCCTGCCTCAGGCCCGCATCTGACCGCATAAGCCTATACCCTCCGCGATCTTTCTGTTAATCCCATTAATGGCAGAACACTTTCAACGAACAGGCGTAAATCCGTGACCTACGTGAAAACGCTGCGCATGTTCATGCGCGTTTACGAGCTTGGCTCCATGTCGGCGGCGGCGCGCGATCAGCGCTGTTCGCCCGCCGTTGCCTCGAGCCGCATCGCCGAGCTGGAAAAGCGCCTCGGCGTGCGGCTTTTCAACCGCACCACAAGGGTGCTGAAACCGACGGAGAACGGCCATCTCTTCTACAAGGGCGCAGGGCGCATCCTCGAGGCGATCGAGGAGGCCGAAGCCGAGGTGCTGCGCGCCGGGCAGGAGGCGCGGGGCAGCATCTTCATCGCCGCGCCGCTTGGCATCGGGCGGCGCTTCATCGCCCCGCATATCCCCGATTTCAAGGAACGCTATCCGGCGACGAACCCCCGCCTGCGCCTTTCCGACCGCAGCGTCGATCTGATGGCCGAGGGGCTCGATCTCGCCTTCCACCTCGGCCCCCTCGAAGACAGCACGCTGAAGCTCCGGGTGATCGAGAACTGCCCACGCGTGCTGGCCGCCGCGCCCGATTACATCGCCCGCCACGGGGCGCCGAAATCGGGCCACGAGATCGCCGGGGGGGCGCATGCCTGCCTCATGCTGCGCTACCCGGGCGCACGCGAACACCGCTGGACATTGCAGACACAGGACGGACCCCGCCCCTTCGAGATTTCCGGCCCCTTCGAAAGCGATGACGGCGACGTGCTGACGGAATGGGCGCTCGCCGGCCACGGGATCATCCTCAAGCCCGTTTTCGAGATCGCCGACCATCTGCGCGCCGGGCGCCTCAAGGTGGTGGCCGAAGAGACCCCGCCCCTGCCGGTGCAGCTAGCCTGCCTCTGCCCGCACCGCCGGCTGCGCGATGCCAAGCTGAAGCTGTTCATGGAGTTCATCATCCCCCGCATCCGCGCCGATCTGGCGCGTGCCACCGAGGGGCTTCAGCTGCCCCGATAGGTGGAATAGCCGTAGGGCGAGAGCAGAAGCGGCACGTGGTAATGGGCGCTGGCGTCATTGATGCCGAAGCGGATCGGCACCACGTCGAGAAAGAGGGGCGGTGCGGCCTCGAAGCCCTGCGCGCGCAGGTAATCGCCGGCGTGGAACTCGAGCTCGTAGAGGCCGGTGGCGAACTGGCCGGCCGGCAGGATCGGGCTGTCGGTGCGCCCGTCGGCGTTGGTTTTCATGCTGGCAAGGGCGCGCCGCTCCCCCGCCTCCAGGCGATAGAGATCGATCCTGAGCCCCGCCGCCGGAACCCCGCGCGCGGTATCGAGAACATGGGTTGTCAGAAATCCGCCTTTGCTCATCTTGCCTCGCTCCTGTGCTTCGCCCCTTGCCCTGTGCTTCACCCCTTGCATAGTGCATGAGCCGCGCCGCATACAGCAACAGGTCTTTCAGGGAAAAACGGAAAATCCCCGGCCATTTCCCGGGGTATTCCAGGAGTGCAGGCTATGACAGGAGGATGAAGATGAACCGCTACCCGCGCGACATGCTCGGCTACGGCGAAAGCCCGCCCGATCCCGAATGGCCCGGAGGGGCGCGGATCGCGGTGCAGTTCGTGGTGAATTACGAGGAGGGCGGCGAAAACAACATCCTTCACGGCGACGCGGCGAGCGAGGCCTTTCTTTCCGAGATCGTCGGTGCCGCCCCCTGGCCCGGCCAGCGCCACTGGAACATGGAATCGATCTACGAATACGGCGCGCGGGCGGGCTTCTGGCGGCTGCTGCACCTGTTCGAGAGCGCGCAAATACCCGTCACCTCCTATGGCGTCGCCACGGCGCTGGCGCGCTCGCCGGTGCAGGTGGCGGCGATGCAGCGCGCCGGCTGGGAAATCGCGAGCCACGGGCTGAAATGGATCGAGTACAAGGATTTCACGCCCGAGGAGGAGCGCGCCCACATGGAGGAGGCGATCCGCCTGCATCGGGAAGTCACCGGCGCGCGCCCGCTCGGCTGGTACACGGGGCGCTGCTCCGTCAATACCGTGGATCTCGCCACCGAGGAGGGCGGCTTTCTCTACGTGGCCGACAGCTACGCCGACGATCTCCCCTACTGGCGCCGCGCGAAGGGGCGCGATCAGCTGATCATCCCCTATACGCTCGATGCCAATGACATGCGCTTCGCCACGCCCCAGGGCTTCAATTCCGGCGATCAGTTCTTCGCCTACCTGCGCGACAGCTTCGATGCGCTCTACCGCGAGGGCTGCGCGGGGCAAGCGAAGATGATGTCGGTCGGGCTCCACTGCCGGCTTGCCGGGCGGCCGGGGCGGATCGAGGCCTTGAAACGCTTCATCGAACACGCGGCGGGCCATGAGGGCGTGTGGTTTGCCCGCCGCATCGACATCGCCCGCCACTGGCACGAACACCACCCGCCCGAGCCGCGCGAGCGCCCCTCCGAGATGAGCCGCGCGGATTTCGTGGAGCGCTTCGGCGGCGTGTTCGAGCATTCGCCCTGGGTGGCGGAGGCGGCGCACGGGCTCGAGCTCGGCCCCGCGCATGACTGCGCCGAGGGGCTGCACAACGCGCTCTGCCGCGCCTTTCGCGCCGCCCCCCCCGAACGCCGCCTCGAGGTGCTGAAGGCGCACCCAGATCTCGCCGGCAAGCTCGCCGCGGCCCGCCGCCTCACGCCGCAATCGGCCCACGAGCAGGCCAGCGCCGGGCTCGATGCGCTGACGGACGAGGAGCGCGCCACCTTCCAGCGCCTCAACGCCGAATACATGGAGAAATTCGGCTTCCCCTTCATCATCGCCGTGCGCGATCACGACAAGGCGGGCATCCTCGCCGCCTTCGAGGCGCGGCTTGCCAACAGCCGCGCGGAAGAGCTCGCCGAGGCCGAGCGCCAGGTGGAGCGCATCGCCTGGCATCGCCTCAGCGACATGCTGCCGAGGGGGCTTGCCCGATGAGCGATCCCCACCGCTACGCCTTCCCCCCCGCCGGGATGCCCGCCCCCGATGCCGATCCGGCCGCCGATGGCGCCATCTTCACCCCCGCCTATGCGCTGATCCCGGCCGGGGTGATGCGCGATATCGTCACCAGCGCGCTGCCCGGCTGGCGCGATACCCGCGCCTGGATCCTCGCCCGCCCCCTTTCGGGCTTTGCCGAAAGCTTCGCGCAATATGCGGTGGAGGTAGCACCGGGCGGAGGGAGCGAAGAGCCCGAGCCCGATGCAGGCGCCGAGGCCGGGATCTTCATCGCCGCCGGCGAGATGGCTCTGAAGGTCGCGGGCAACACCCAGCGCCTCGCACCGGGCGCTTATGCCTATGTGCCGCCGATGGCCGAATGGTCCATCG
>JALVEX010000088.1 GCA_027030435.1 Paracoccaceae bacterium | reverse complement strand
GCTCGGGCGCGCGCCCGATGCCGGCGGGCTGGCCCATTGGACGGGCCTTCTGGACAACAACACCGCCACGCGCGCGCAGGTGGTGCTGGGCTTCTCCGAAAGCCAGGAATTCATCGATGCGTCGCACGCTTCTCTCGTGAGCTACATGCGCGGGCTTGGCAGCGATGACCGCCTGGTGGGGGGCGCGGGTGCCAACACGCTGTTTGGCGGCTGGGGGGCCGACAGCTTCGTGTTCAACGCAACCGAGACGGCAGACGACACGGTGATCGGGCTGGAGGCCTGGGACACGATCGAGCTGCAGCAATCCACCCTAGCCGATGCGAATGCCGCCCTGGCCGCGCTCAGCGAAACGGCCGACGGGGTGGTGCTGACGGATGGCGCCACATCGATCCTGTTCGCAGACACATCCATCACCGACTTCTCCGCAGACATGTTCGTGTTCGTGTGAAGATAAAGAAACGCGCGAACACGGATCTGGTGCTGCTCGCGCTCCTTTTCCTTCACGGGCAGGCGCACGGATCAAGGGCCCACCAGGGCATGCCCTGGTGGGCAATTTGTGCCACATGATCACGGATCAGGCAGGGCAGCGCCCGGAAAACTGCCTAAACTTAAGAGGATGACTTTCATGTTTTCACCAAATCGGGCATAGCGGCATACAACCGCAGGTGAACGACGAAAGAGCCATGAAAACAGCATTCATTTCCGGCATTACCGGGCAGGATGGCGCATATCTCGCAAAGCTCCTGTGCGAGAAGGGTTATGAAGTCCATGGTGGCGTCCGGCGCATATCGCATCAGGAAAATGCCCGCCTCGAAGCTTTGGGAATTGCCGATGAGGTGACGTTGCACGAATTCGATCTTGCAGATTCGAACAATGTTTTCAGGGTCATCCGGGAAGTGGCGATGGACGAATTCTACAACCTCGCCGCTCAGAGCTTCGTTGGCGCTTCCTGGGAACTTCCGGTGTACACCTCGGACGTGGACGCCATGGGGGTTCTGCGGGTGCTGGACACGTTGCGCACCCTGCGCCCCGATACCCGCTTCTATCAGGCATCCACTTCCGAAATGTTCGGCCTCGTGCAGGAAGTGCCCCAACGGGAAACAACCCGCCTTTATCCCCGTTCGCCTTACGGAGTGGCAAAGGTGTTTGGCCACCACATGACCATGAACTACCGCGAAAGCTTTGGCATGCACGCCAGTTCCGGCATCCTGTTCAATCACGAAAGCCCCCTGCGTGGCACGGAGTTCGTCACCCGGAAAATCACCCTCGCCCTGGCCCGGATCGCGCGTGGAAGCGACGAGATTCTGACCCTGGGCAATCTGGATGCGCAGCGTGACTGGGGCTTTGCCGGCGATTATGTCGAGGGCATGTGGCGCATGCTGCAGCAGCCGGAAGCCGATGATTACGTGCTGGCCACCGGCATTACCACCTCGATACGCGATTTCGTACGTTTTGCCGCAGAGGCGCTGGACATGGACCCGGAATTTTCCGGGGAAGGGATCGGAGAAACCGCGATCGACCGTAAAAACGGGCGCAGGATTCTACAGGTCAGCAAGAAATTCTTTCGCCCGGCCGAAGTGGATCAACTGATCGGGGATGCCTCCAAGGCGCGTGAAAAACTAGGCTGGCAACCCAGGGTAACCGTGAGGGAACTGGCTGAAATGATGGCCCGCGCGGACTATGACGCGCTGGCCTGAGAGGGATAGATGATGCGATTCGGGAAGTTCGGGCGCAGGCTGCGGCATGTGGGGCGGCGGTTCAAATCCGATGGGTTGAGAGGCTATATCGAGGGCATTGCCGCCGATGAAATCCATGGCTGGGCATACGATCCCGTACAGCCCGAGCCGCTGCGGCTCGGACTGTTTACCGCGCAGGGATTGCTGGCAACCACAATCGCCATGCGTGACCGCCCCGATGTGCGCGCCGCCGGCTTCGGTGACGGACGGGCCGGCTTCGGCTTTGCTCTGAGTGAAGAGCTGCGCCGCCTGATCGCCGCTTCCGATGGCAGGGTGGAAATACGAACCCTCGGAAAAGAAGAGAAGATACTGGGGCAATACGATTTCCCCGAAAGTTATTTCACGCGCCACGGGCTGAAGATAACCAGCACTCCTCCGCCGGAGCCTCTGGATGATCCCCAGCTTGAGAAATGCCGTGCATTGCTGTTTGCCGAACTGGAGATGCTGCGTGAGGCGCAGCTTGTTGGCGGCGCGGATGCATTGCCGCCAACCGGATCTTTCCCCCTGCACCAAAAGCTGTTTGCGCCTGTGCATGCGACAAGGAATGACTCCGCAGAGCTGTTGCCCGATGAGCCCCCTGCGCTTCCGGCCTATCTCGATTTTACGCGGTATCGTTGTCGGGTCGATAAGGAATTCGACACCGACAATCAGCCTGAAGAGCGGGCACATTTCCTTGACTGGTATCTGCGCAGCTACAGCGCCGTACGCCAAGGACGACGCATTCCGCTCTCACGCGAAGTTATCGCCTATCTGAACGCGCCATTGATCATCCCCGGAGAGCGCCAGAAACTGACCCGTGCCATGTGGCGCCAATTTTCATGCCAGCCGCATGTCTTTGCTGCTCTGCGGAGCGCAGGAGACGGATGGTACACGGAGGCATGTTACTGGTGGGTAAAAGTAGGCGCTCCGGCCCTGGGTGCAGAGGACTGCCTCGTGCCGGGTTTCATAGCCGACACCCTGAGTCGGCTCGATGGTGAACAGCGTGACAAGCCTTGGCCGCTTACGCCCTTCATGCACCGTTTTTATCGCGACATGCCTGGGTTGCATTTCCTTAATGGCGATTTTGTGCGTGACCGCGAATTACTGACCCTTTCATTGCTGGTGATGGCCTTGCGCCAACCCTACCTGCTGCGCTACGTCCCGGCGGCAAGCGTGACCCGAGCCCTTGCGCACCACGAAAACGGCGGCCCTTCCCCTTTCGAAAGGTTCCTGCGCGCACTTCTGCCGCAAGCAGAAAATTTCGTCCTGTCAGAGGAGCACTATGCGGCCCTGCTCCGGGATATGGGATTCGACCTGTCATCGCGCAGTTTCATGACCACGGACCTCGCAGGCAACCGATTTCACGCAGCAGCCCTGCCGGCGGTTGCACAGGATGAAATCGTGGATGTGCAGATGATCGGCCCCTTCGAGAAGGCTTCCGGCCTTGGTCAGGCAACGCGGCTTTCCGCAGCAGCCATGAAACAGACCGGGCTCAGCCTCAACAAGGTGGATTTCGGGCTGGACAATCCGGCACCCGAAGGCTTCTCCACAATCACCGAGCACGGAGGCTACAAGCGCGCGCGCATCAATCTCATTCACCTGAACGCTGAATCGATTCCCAATGCCTTTGCCTATGAGCCCGACGTGTTCAACGGCGCCTACAATATCGGCTATTTCTTCTGGGAGCTCGACAGCCCCGCCGCCTGCCACCATCTGGCCCTCGAACTGCTGGATGAAATCTGGGTGTCGTCGCAATACGGGGTCGAGATCTATCAGCCCCACACCGACATTCCGGTCACAAGGGTTGGCATGTGCTTCGAGGATATTGCTCCCCCCTCCCGCAGCGAGGCCCGCGATTACGTCACCCGCCGTTTCCGGCTCGATGGCAGGAAATTCGTGTTTCTGGTGGCCTTCGACAGCTTCTCCTTCGTTCAGCGCAAGAACCCGCTCGGCGTTCTGCGGGCCTTTCGGAAGGCCTTCGAAGGGGATCGGGATGTGCGCCTGATCGTAAAAACCCAGAATCGCGATCGGGTTGCCGATCCGGCCCAGCAGCGTATCTGGGCGCAGGTCGAGGCGCTGATGGCCGGCGATCCGCGCATCCTGCTGATAAACGAAACCCTGCCCTATCAAGATCTGATCCGCCTGAAGGCCGGGGTGGATTGCTACATATCCCTGCACCGCTCCGAAGGCTGGGGATTCGGCATGATCGAGGCGATGAATCTCAAGGTGCCGGTTGTCTGCACCGGCTATTCGGGCAACATGGAATTCTGTTCGGACGAAACCGCCTGGCTGGTGGATTACGAACTGGTGGAGCCCGAGCCGAACGATTACATCTTCGTGCGCAAGGGGCAGAAATGGGCCGAGCCCGATATTGCCCATGCCGCCCACCAGCTGCGGGCCGTGCGTGATGACCCCGAGACGCGCGCCCGCAAGGTCAAGGCCGCACATGCCCATGTGCAGGAACACTTTACCGCCAGGGCAATCGGCAAACGCTACGAAACGCGGCTGCGGGAGATTCTCGCCAGCCGATCCGGGAGATATTCCGATGAGTGATCCCGAAAGCCAGCGAATCCACGCTGCCCTCTATGGTTATGCGGCGTCTTTCGATGCCGAAGCCGTGCTTTCGGAGTTCGAGCGGCATGGTCAGGAGCCCGAACCCGGAATCCTCAAGAATTTTCTCGGCACCAAGGTGGAGGCGCATGTTTTTCCTGAAATCCTGG
>JALVEX010000087.1 GCA_027030435.1 Paracoccaceae bacterium | reverse complement strand
GGCGGCCCCTGGTGATGTGCTGGCGCGGCGGGCAGCGCTCGGGCAGCCTTGCCACCATCCTGCGCCAGGTGGGCTGGCAGGCCGAGACCCTTGCCGGCGGCTACAGGAGCTACCGCAGCCTCGTGGTGCGCGCGCTTTACGATACCCCGGTGCGCGCGCCGGTGGTGCTGATCGATGGCGGCACCGGCACCGCCAAGACACGCCTGCTCGCCCATCTCGCGCGCGCCGGCGCGCAGGTGATCGATCTCGAGGCGCTGGCGGAGCATCGCGGCTCGCTCTTTGGCGCGACGGCCCGCCCCCAGCCCTCGCAGAAAGCGTTCGAAACCCGCCTCGCCTTTGCGCTCGAGGGGCTTGATCCGGCCCGCCCGCTCTATCTCGAGGCCGAGAGCAGCCGGATCGGGCGGCTCAACCTGCCGCCGATGCTCTGGAAGGCGATGAACGCCGCGCGCCGGGTGCGCATCGAGGCGCCGATCGGGGCGCGGGTGGCGCATCTTCTGGAGGCCTACGGCGATCTTCTCGCGGATCCTGCCCGCATCGAAGAGGTGCTCGGCAAGCTGGTGCGCTTTCACGGCCATGAGCAGGTGGAGGCCTGGCGGGCGCTGGCGGCGGCGGGGGATCATGCCCGCCTCGCGCGGGAGCTGATCGAGCGCCACTACGATCCGCGCTACCGGCGCATGGGCGGCGAGGGTGCGCCCCCGGCGCGCGTGCTTTCGCTCGATAGCCTCGATGATGCGTCCCTCGCGCAGGCGGCGGCGCGGCTGATCGCGGATTTCGGGGCCTGAAAGGAGGGCGCGGGGGGCTGTCAGCGGCAGGTGATCGCGGGCGGGCCCTTGGTGATCGTGCCGATCACGGCGGCCTGTTCGTGGCCCATGGCCCGCAGTTCCGCCACCAGCCTTTCGGCCTCTTCGGGCGGTACGGCGGCGAGAAGCCCGCCGGCTGTCTGGGGATCGTGGAGGAGGGCGAGGCGGGCGGGATCGGCGCTTTCATCCAATGAGATCACCGGCGCGGAGGCGCGGTTGGCGGGCCAGATGGTGGAGCGGTGGCCGGCGCGTGCGAGGGCGAGCGCGCCGGGGTAGAGCGGGATGGCGGCGAGATCGATCGCGGCTCCCGTGCCGGAGGCGCGGCAGATCGCCGTCAGATGGCCGGCGAGGCCAAAACCGGTAACATCGCTCATCGCATGGGCTACGGGGGCAAGGAGGGCGGCGGCATCCGCCTGCGGCCGCGCCATTGTGGCGAGGAGGGCGGCGATGTCGCGCCCGTCGGCCCTTATCTGCATCTCGCCCGCAAGCAGCGTGCCCGAGCCGATCGGGCGGGTGAGGATCAGCGCATCACCCGCCCGCGCGCCCGATTGCAGCACCGGATCGCCCTCGCAGATGCCGGTGACGGTGAGCCCGATGCTCATCTCGCTGCCCATGGTGGAATGGCCGCCGACAAGGGCGCAGCCAAGGGGCGTGAGCACCTCGCTGGTGGCGGCGAGGATCTCGGCCATGCTGCGGGCCTGGAGGGGGGCTGTCATGCGCGGCAGGGTGAGCGAGAGAAGCGCGGCCTGGGGCGCGGCGCCCATCGCCCAGACATCGCCGAGCGCGTGCAGCGTGGTGATGCGGGCGAAGAGCGCGGGATCTTCGGTGAAGGCGCGCAGGTGATCCACCGTCAGCACCTGGCGGCGGCCGCGGCCGAGCGCGAGCACGGCGGCGTCATCGCCGGCGGCGGTCAGCACGTCATCGCGCGCCGGCGCGGGCAGGGCGGCGAGGGCCTGCGAAAGCGTGGCCGGGGCCACCTTGGCGCCGCAGCCCGCGCAGAGCGGCGCATCGGGATCGAGCCCCTCTTCCTCGAGCGCGGCGCGCACATGTGCGGGCAGGGGCGGCGCGGGCATCGGCGGCAGGGCGCGGAACTGCTCCATGAATTTGCGGTCGATCCTGTCCTTCCAGCGCCACAGCAGCGGGTGGGCGAAGGAGAGCCCCCATTTCTCGGCGATCGCCTCCTTGCCGCCAAGCGAAATCAGCTTCAGGTAATCCTTCTGCGGGCGGAAGGGGCGGCGGGGCGCGCCGGTGATGGCGGCGCGGAGATTGTGCAGCAGCACCGGGGCCGCGCGCACCGCAAACACGCCCGCCTTGGGGCGTGGGGCGTGGGTGAGATGGGCGCAATCGCCGGCGGCGAAGAGATCGCCATGCCCGATCACCCCGAGATCGGCGCCAACCCTGATGAAGCCGTCATCGGTGAGCGGCAGCGGGCTTTGCGCAAGCCAGCCGTGGGCGCGCGCGCCGGCGGCGGCCACGGTGAAGCGGGCGGGGATCTCGCGGCCGTCTGCGAGCACCACGCGATCGGCCCCGATCCGCGCCGGGCGGGCATTGGCACAAAGCGCCACCCCGTAGCGCTTCATGGCGCGCGCGAGGTGGCGCCGCGTGGCCGGGACTTCGGCCACGATATCGCCCCCCGCCTCGATCAGCGTGACCCGCACCCGCCCCGCGTCAGCCACCGCCCCCTTCAGCGCATGCGCCATCGCGAGCGCCAGTTCCGCGCCTGCGATGCCGCCCCCAATCACCGCCACCTCGGGCGCCACCTCCCCGGCGCCGGCGCGGGCGAGGAATTCATTCCAGCGTTCGGCGTAGATATCGAGCGGCTTGACGGCGGTGCCATGGGCTTCGAACCCCTCGATCTCGGGCATCCGGGCATGGATGCCGATATCGATCGAGGCGATGTCATAACCGATCGGTGCCGCGCGCCCGGTTACCCTGATCTCGCGGGCTTCAGGCTCGATCGCCCAGGCGCTGCCGATCACCAGCCGCGCGCCGGCGAAGCGGGCAAGCCGCACCAGATCGATCTCGAGATCATCGCGGCTGTAATGGCCCGCCACATGGCCCGGCAGCATCCCCGAATAGGGGGCGGTGGGATGGGGATTTATGAGCGTGAGGCGGACGCCCGCGAGCGGCTTCATCGCCCACATCCTGAGCACCAGCGCATGGGTGTGCCCGCCCCCGACAAGCACCAGATCGCGGATGAGTGGGGATTCGCTCTTCATCTCTGCCCTGTTCCTGCCACTCGCTTTCACGCGCTGCCCATTCCTGCCCGCTGCAGCGGATGCCCTGTTCTAGAGCAAGATGACGCTGCATGGAATGCTTCGCACGCATGGTGTCATCGCATTTTGCCGCCCGGCGGGCACCGCCGGGCAGCGCCCGACCCGCCCCACAGGGCGGACGCTATCGAGCGCCCACCCTCGAGCCGGGCGCTGCCCTTGTCACAAGGTCATGAGTCCTGCAGCGGTTCCGCCTGATCTCATCTCTTTCTAGCCGCCGCCGGGGCGGGTTTCCAGCGCCACCGCCGCCCTCACGGCTTGTTGAACGCCATCACCGCTCCGCCTGATCCATCCAGATCGTCACCGGCCCGTCATTGAGGAGCGCCACTTCCATGTCGGCGCCGAAACGGCCTGTCGCTACCGGCACGCCCTCTCCCGCGAGCGCCTCGGCGAAGGTCTCGTAGAGCCGGCGGCCCTCATCGGGCGGCGCGGCGGCGGAGAAGCCGGGGCGGTTGCCGCGCCGCGTGTCGGCGGCCAGGGTGAACTGGCTCACCACCAGCGCCTCGCCGCCGCAATCGAGGATCGAGCGATTCATCCGCCCCTCGCCATCGCGGAAGATGCGCAGGCGGGCGATCTTCGCCGCCAGCCGGCGCGCATCCGCCTCCCCGTCGCCCTGCATGGCGCAGACGAAGATCACCATCCCCGGCCCCGTGCGCGCGATCTCCTCGCCCGCCACCGTGACCGCGCCCTCGCGCGCGCGCTGGATCAATGCCCGCATCGGCTCCCTCCCGCTGAACTCACGGCCCCATGCCGCGCCGATCACCTGCCTTGGGGCAGGCGGGATTGTCAAGCGCGCGGGGGCTTCGTTTTTTCGCCATTTCCCCTCTTGGCGGCGGCGCGAAAATCCCCATATCAGGCGCAAACGGAAAGGAGATTTGCCATGGTCGAGAAAACCCAGCATTCCAGCTTCTGGCCCTCGCTCTACGAGCCGCTTCGCGCCGTCACCGCGCGGCTTGCGGAATGGATCGCGCCGCCCTCGGAGGCCTCGTCGGACGAAGAGGCCTATCACATCGCCATCGAGCTTCCCGGCGTGGCCGAGGATGACATCGAGCTGATGGTGCAGGACGATACCCTCGTGGTGAAGGGCGAGAAGAAGGTGGAGCGCGAGGAGAAGGGGCGCACCTGGTATTTCAGCGAGCGCCAGTATGGCGCCTTCAGCCGCAGCTTCCGCCTGCCCCCCGATGCCGACAGCGACAATATCAGGGCGGAGCTGAAGGACGGCGTGCTCCACATCGCCATCCCGATGAAGAAGGACACCACGCCCGAAGGCGGCAAGCGGGTGAAGATCACCAAGGCCTGAGCCGGGCCTGTGCCAGCCGGAATGAACCGGACGGCATGAGGATCAACAGCCGGAAAGGGTGCCCCTGCGTGGGGGGCGCCCTTTTTCGCATCTGTGG
>JALVEX010000086.1 GCA_027030435.1 Paracoccaceae bacterium | reverse complement strand
GCGGCGCACGGCCCCCTTTCCACCCTTCCTAGCCCCTGCCCCGCGCTTTGGCCAGATTGCAGAATGCAGTTTTCCTGCCCGCCCGAATGGGCTAGGTTCGCCGCCAGACGGGTTTTGCCCGATGCGGGCGGCAGGCCCGATGCGGGTGGCAAGGGAGCATTGCGCGTGGCCAGATTCGACAGATATTTCCTGTCGCAGCTGATGGTGTTGTTCGGTTTCTTTTCGCTGATCCTGGTGATGGTCTACTGGATCAACCGCGCGGTGCTGCTGTTTGACCAGCTGATCGCCGACGGGCAATCGGCGCTGGTATTTCTCGAATTCACCGCCCTCACGCTCCCCAACGTGATCCGCCTCGTGCTGCCGGTATCGGCCTTCGTGGCGGCGCTCTATGCCACCAACCGCCTCAGCACCGAAAGCGAGCTGGTGGTGGTGCAGTCCACCGGCTTCAGCAATTTCCGCCTCGCGCGCCCGGTGTTCGTCTTCGGGGTGATCGTGGCGCTGCTGATCTCGGTGCTGGCGCATTTTCTCGTTCCGCTGGCGGCCGGGCGCATGGCCGACAGGCGCGCCGAGATCGCCGAAAACATCGCCGCGCGCTTCCTCAGCGAGGGGCGCTTCCTGCACCCGGCGCCGGGGATCACCTTCTATATCCGCGAGATCACGCCCGAGGGCGAACTGAAGAACATCTTCTTTTCCGATGCCCGCGATCCCGAAATGCGCACCACCTACACCGCCCAGCGCGCGCTTCTGCTGCGTGATGAGGAAGGGCCGAAGCTTCTGATGTTCGATGGCATGGCGCAGAGCCTGCGCAACCTCGATCAGCGCCTTTTCGTGACCGAATTCAGGGATTTCACCTTCGACATCGGCGCGCTTGTGGATATCCGCCCGCGCAAGGGGCGCAAGGTGGGCGAATTGTCCACGCCCGAGCTTCTCTTCCCAACCCCGGCGCTGTTTGCCGAAACCGGCGCCGGCGAGGCCGATTTCGCCGCCAAGGCGCATGAGCGATTCGCCCAGCCGCTGTTTGCGATCGTGGCGCCTCTCATGGGGTTTGCGGCGCTGCTGCTGGGGGGCTTCAGCCGCTTCGGCGCCTGGCGCCAGATCTTCTTCGCGGTGATCGCCGTGATCGCGCTTAAATCGCTCGACAACGCCGCCCTCGCGGCCATCCGCAAGGATGGCGGGCTGTGGCCCGTGGCCTATGCGCCCCCGCTTCTGGGCCTCGTGCTCTCGCTCCTGCTGCTGCACTTCAGCGAACGGCCCGCCTTCTGGTTCCGGCTGCGCCGGCTCCTGCCTTTCGGGAGGCCCGCCCAGCCATGATCCTCTACCTCTATTTCGCACGCAGGTTCCTGTGGATGCTCGTTGCCGTCACCTCGGTGTTCCTGATCGTGCTGGTGCTGATCGACATGATGGAGCAGAGCCGCAAGTTCGCCCGCACGGAGGCGGGGTTTTCCGATATCGTGGAGCTTACCCTCCTCAACGCCCCCGACAGCCTCTACCGCATCCTGCCGCTGATCGTGATCTTCGCGGCCATCGCCCTCTTCCTCAACCTCGCGCGCAGTTCCGAGCTTGTGGCCACGCGCGCCGCCGGGCGCTCGGCGCTGTGGGTGCTGCTTTCGCCGGTGAGCGTGGCGCTGCTGACCGGGCTCCTTGCGATCGCGGTGCTCAATCCCCTTGTCGCCGCCACCACCAAGCGCTACGAAACCCTCGCCGCGCGCTTCACCCACGGCACCGCGAGCCTGCTTTCGGTTTCGAGCGAGGGGCTCTGGCTGCGTCAGGGCGGCGATGAGGGGCAGACGGTGATCCGCGCCGAGGGCTCCAACCTCGACGCCACGAAGCTGGTGGGCGTGAGCTTCTTCAGCTTCGATCCCGAGGGCCGCCCGGCGCGGCGCATCGAGGCGCAGTCGGCCGAGCTGAGGGATGGCGCCTGGCTTCTGAAGAAGGCCAAGCTCTGGCCGCTCAAGAACACCGACAATCCCGAACGCGACGCCCAGATCTGGCCGAGCTTCGGCGTGCCCTCCGATCTCACCCCAGATCGCATCCGCAACAGCTTCGGCACACCCCGTTCGATCCCGATCTGGGAACTTCCCGCCTTCATCGCCCGCCTCGACAAGGCCGGCTTCTCCGCCCGCGCCCACCGCGTATGGCTGCAGATGGAGCTTGCAAAGCCGTTTCTCTTCGTTGCAATGGTGCTTCTGGGCGCTGCCTTCACCATGCGCCCGGCCCGCTTCGGCCATACCGGGGTGATGGTGCTGATGGCGGTCATCAGCGGATTTGCGCTCTATTTCATCCGCAATTTCGCCCAGATCCTCGGGGAAAACGGCCAGATCCCGGTGCTGATCGCCGCCTGGGCCCCGCCGGTGGCCGCGATCAGCCTCGCACTCGCGCTGATCCTGCATCTGGAGGACGGATGATGAACGCATGTGCACGGCTTCGCCTTCTGCGCCTGCCCGCACTCCTGTGCACCGGACAGGCCGCCCCGATCCTTGCCCTCGCCGCCCTGCTCGCCGCCCTGCCCGCCACTTCGGGGCAGGCCGAAAGCGCCGCGCCCGCCCCCGCACCGGCAGAGCAAACCGCCCCCGCTCCCCCGATCCTCACCGCCGACAGCATCCGCATAGAGCGCGACGCGGCCGGCAATGCGCGGCTGATCGCCGAGGGCAATGTGGAAGCCATCGCCTCGGGCACCCGCCTGCACGCGGCACGGGTCGTCTATGATCAGGCCCGCGACATCCTGCATATCGAAGGCCCGATCGTGATCGAGAATGAAAGCGGCGAAACGATGATCCTCGCCGATCAGGCAGCGCTCTCCGCCGATCTCAGGAACGGCATGATGCAGGGCGCCCGCCTCGTGCTCGCACGCCGCCTCCAGATCGCCGCCGCCGAGATCCGCCGCGTGGACGGCCGCTACACCCAGCTCTACAAGAGCGTTGCCTCCTCCTGCCAGGTCTGCCGGCTCAATCCGGTGCCGCTGTGGGAGATCCGCGCCCGGCGCGTGATCCACGATCAGCAGGAGCGCCAGCTGCATTTCGAAAACGCCCAGCTGCGCGTGCTTGATATCCCCGTCTTATGGCTGCCGCGCCTGCGGCTCCCGGATCCCACCCTGAAGCGCGCCACCGGCTTTCTGGTGCCCAAGATGCGCAGCACCTCGAAGCTCGGCTTCGGCATCAAGGCCCCCTATTTCATCGCCATGGGCCGCTATGCCGATCTTCTGCTCACCCCCTACCTTTCCGCTAGAACAACGACGCTCGAATACCGCCTGCGCAAGAACTGGGCCCGCGGAGAGGTCAATCTCGGCGGGGCCTTTTCACGCGATGATCTGCGCCCCGGCGAAACCCGCAGCTTCCTCTTCGGCAGCGGCGGCTTCGATCTGCCGCGCGATTTCCGCCTCGATTTCAGGATCGAGACTGTCTCCGATCCCGCCTATCTGCTGGAATACGAATTTTCCGACAAGGACCGCCTCGAAACCGCGATCGACATCCACCGCGCCCGGCGCGACAGCCTGATCCGCATCAACATGAGCCATTTCCGCTCGCTCAGGGCCGGCGAAAACAACGATACCCTGCCCTCGCTGGTGAGCGATTCCCTCTTCTGGCGGCGCATGAGCCCCGCGCTGATCGGCGGCCAGCTCGATTTCCGCCTCGAAAGCCACGGCCATTACCGCAGCTCCGATGTGGCGGGCGATCCGGGGCGCGACATGGGCCGCTTCACCGCGCGCCTCGACTGGCGCCGGAGCGGCATTCTGAAGAACGGCATGGTGCTTTCCGCCATGGCCGGTCTGGCGGCCGACAGCTACATCGTGCGCCAGGATCCCGCCTGGCCCGAAACCAGCAGCGAATTCGCCCCCTATCTCGGCGCCGAGCTGCGCTGGCCGATGCGCCGGGCAAATCCGAACGGCAGCACCGATCTGATCGAGCCGGTGCTCCAGCTCTACTGGAGCGAAAGCACCGCCCCCGATCACCCCAACGAAGACAGCACCCTTGTCGAATTCGACGAGGGCAATCTCTTCGCCCTCTCCCGCTTCCCCGGCGCCGACCGGCGCGAGGAGGGGCTGCGCGCCAATATCGGCCTCACCTGGCGGCGCGAGGATCCTTCCGGGCGCGCCTTCGCGCTCACCGTGGGCCGGGTGCTGCGGGGGCGCGATCTCGGCCAGTTCGCTCCCGCAAGCGGGCTCTCGGGCACCGCCTCGGACTGGCTGGTGATGGGCGAGATCAATCTGCCGCGCCGGAACCTCTCCCTCGCCAACCGCGCGCTTTTCGATGACGCCCTGAACTTCACCCGCAATGAAACCCTCCTCACCTGGCGCAATGCGCGCTTCGACATCGCCTCCGGCTATATCTGGGAGGCCCAGAGCAACACCTCGGAATGGGTGATGGACAGCGCCTGGCGGCTTGGTGACAACTGGCGCGCAAGCGCAAGCTGGCGCTATGATTTCGATGCCGGGCGCGCCGCGCGCGCGGCTGCCGGGCTGCAATACCGCAACGAGTGCGTTTCCGTCGATTTTTCGCTCTCGCGTCGCTTCACATCCTCCGCTAGTGTGAAGCCGACCACGCGTTTTGACATGACGGTGGCGCT